>NZ_WXWK01000142.1:0-22549 GCF_009904835.1 Vibrio sp. V33_P6A3T137
CAATAGGATAGAATGCTTCTGTTGCCTTGTCGACAAGTGATGGCTGTGTGATCTGTCTATTACTTTGAAACTAAATTTCTTTACGAACTGGAAAGTTTGAGGGGCATCAAGATATATTTAGAGGCGGAAAATATAATACATTTGTGGTTACATTTTTATTGGGTGCTAACATTTAGGCTACGGGGGTGTGCCGTTGGAACCCGAAAAATTCTAATAACTTAATCAGGAGCATAAACATGTTAAAGAACGCTTTTGCTAACCTGCAAAAAGTAGGTAAAGCACTGATGCTTCCAGTATCAGTCTTACCTGTTGCAGGTATTTTGCTTGGTGTTGGGGCGGCAAACTTTAGTTGGCTGCCAGAAGTCGTATCCCATTTAATGGAACAAGCTGGTGGCTCGGTATTTGGTCAAATGGCACTCTTGTTTGCCGTTGGTGTCGCCCTAGGCTTTACCAATAACGATGGTGTATCAGGACTTTCTGCTATTGTCGGCTATGGCATCATGGTTGCGACCTTGAACGTTATGGCAGAGGTAATGGGTGTTGATGGCATCGAAACAGGCGTACTTGGCGGTATTCTTGCGGGTGGTGTTGCAGCGTGGTCGTTCAATCGTTTCTATAAAATTCAGCTACCAGAATATCTCGGATTCTTTGCGGGTAAACGTGCGGTACCTATTATTACCGGTTTCTTGTCGATTGCTCTAGGTATTCTCTTATCGGTAATTTGGCCTCCGATTGGTGGCGTTATTGCTTCTTTCTCTGATTGGGCTGCGCATCAAAACCCAGTCACTGCATTTGGTATTTACGGTATTGTTGAGCGTGCACTGATTCCATTTGGTTTACACCATATCTGGAACGTACCTTTCTTCTACGAAGCAGGTTCTTGTGTGACTAACTCCGGTCAACCAGCAACAGGTATTATGACTTGTTTCTTGACTGCGAATGATGTGACTCGCGAAGCGGGTAATGGTTTTGGTCAGTTAGCGGGTGGTTACCTATTTAAAATGTTTGGTCTTCCTGCAGCGGCTTTTGCGATTGCGCATTGTGCTAAACCTGAGAACCGTGCAAAAATCATGGGTATCATGGCTTCTGCGGCATTAACTTCTTTCCTAACCGGTATTACTGAGCCAATTGAATTCTCTTTCCTATTCATTGCTCCTGTACTTTACGCGGTTCACGCGGTACTTGCTGGCTTGGCGTATGTCTTAACCAACTCGCTAGGCATTGTTCATGGCCACACGTTCTCTAACGGCTTTATTGACTTTGTTGTTCAATCTCCTCGTGCAGAAAACATGTTGCTACTGGTAGGCTTAGGTATTGCTTATGCTGTGCTTTACTATGTGGTATTTACGTTTGTTATTCGTACTTTGAATCTGAAAACACCGGGCCGTGAAGATGAATCCGCTGATGCGAATACTTCAACAGGGTCAGAGTTAGCAGGTGAATTAGTAGCGGCATTTGGTGGTAAAGAAAATATCACTAACTTAGATGCTTGTATTACTCGCCTACGCGTATCGGTTGCAGAGACAGAGTTGGTTGATCAAGCGAAACTAAAACAACTCGGTGCTGCTGGCGTTGTTGTGGTGTCTGGTGGTGTACAAGCTATTTTTGGTACTAAATCAGATAACTTAAAAACAGAAATGGATGAGTGGATTCGCAACCACGGTTAATTCTCATTCTTTCTTCCCCTATAAATAAGGAGACTTCGGTCTCCTTTTTATCGGTTTGCTGAAAGTGCTCATTATCAATGATGTTTTAACCTCTACCTATACTCTATCTTAACCTATCTTTACCTCTTTGCTGACATTGCTCAGTACACTCCTCGTTAGACTGCCGTTATTTCCTTTGATTTTATTTTGCACTTGGTTGGATTCTTCATGTCATGTTTATTCTTTCTTCTGGCGGAGCCGACTTTGCTGCAATTGGACATCATTGGGGAGTTTATTTCTCAATCTTAGAAATTTGAGTAAATACCAGACGATATAGGATAAGTGACTTATGAAAAAAATAGCTGCAGTGGCGATGTTATTCAGCGTACCAGTAAGTGTTTATGCACAACAAGAGCCGAGTTTAAAAGTGGGTATGGCCGTAGATAAGCAGTTGAGTGCAGTCATTGAGGTTGATGAGCAATATCGTTTTATTCTTGGTAATGAAGGTGCCGCTTTTGATTATTTGATGCGCCGTGGCAATTTTGAACGAGCTGACGTTTCTTTGGATTGGTACGTTGGGATTGGTGCTTGGGGAGAATGGGATGGTGATTTTGGTCCGCGCGTACCATTAGGGGTTAACTGGCCAATTAACAGTAATATTGATGTCTATGGTCAAGTTCATCCAGAGTTAAACCTCCATTCAGGCATCAATTTGCAACTGGGCGCGGCGCTAGGGGTTACTTATCGCTTCTAAAATCAATAAGGCCACGGCAGATTAGCTGCTCGTGGCCTTAATTAAGAGGAGATTACTCTTCTTGTTTCGCCATGGCTTTTTTAATGCAGATGGCTGCACCGCCCCAAGTGAGTCCGAGGCCGATAATCATCATGATAATTGCACCTGTAGTCATTAGTTTGCTTCCTTGCGATTAGTTAGATTAACGATGGCACCTAGCGCCAGTAACGCGATAATAATGGTCCAGCCTAGGGTCAGATCATAGCCGCCATACCCTTCAGTGAGCAGTGCACGTAATTTAGTTACTACAATGATCGCCAAAACGACTGGGGAGACAAAGCGCAAACAAATATCAAACCATACTCCAATCGTAAAATCAGAAATGGAGTTAACATATTTACGCACGTCGGAAATTTTCAGCAACCAAGTCATGAGAATGAGTTCAACTAGGCAGCTCGCCATAATGCCGACATTGTTCGCAAAGTGGTCGACTAAATCGAGCAACAGTAAACCGCCATTGGTCGCAAATGCCATAGAAATAATAAAGCCTGAGCCGATAACGATATTAGCTGCTTTTTTACGACTCCAACCCAGTTTGTCAATCACCGCGGAGGTGACGGCTTCTAAGATCGAGATGTGTGAGCTTAGTCCAGCGACCACTAACGCTAAGAAAAATAGCGGGCCTAGAATGTAAGGGATTGGAAGTAGGTTAATAGCCGCAGGGATAGTGACAAAAGCTAAACCAACGCCAGCAGAAACAACTTCAGTCAGCGGTTTGCCTTGTTCTTGAGCCATGTAACCAAGAACTGAGAAAATCATGATACCAGCGAGAATTGAAAAACCGCAGTTGATCAAGACGGTCATAAAAGCATTATTGGTGATGTCAGATTTCTGTGGTAGGTAGCTTGAATAGGCCAGCATAATCGCAAAGCCAATACTGAGCGTAAAGAAGATTTGCCCATAAGCGGCTGCCCAGACTTTAACATCCCAAATCTTACTAAAATCAGGCTCAAACATATAGTTGACGCCATCTAATGCACCTGGTAAGAAAATCATGCGTGCAATCAGCAGCAGTACCATGATAAACAACACCGGCATCATGACTTTAGAAGCACGTTCAATACCAGATTTAACTCCGCCAACGATAGCCGCATAAGTTATTGCCCAAGCAATCGCCATCGTAAAAGCAATTTTCCACTGAATTGATCCAAGGTTAGTCGGCGAGTTATCACCCAGACCTAAGTACTCGCTAAAGAAAAAGCTATTGGTATCCGTTCCCCAACTTTGGGTAAATGACATGCCGAAGTAGGAGATTGCCCAGCCAATCACGGCTACATAGTACACCCCAATGGTTGCCGCGATACCCACTTGAAACCAACCAAGCCATTCAAATTTTGTGTTAATTTTGGCAAGAGTCGTTGGTGCAGAGCCGCGATGTTTTTGACCCATACTGAATTCAAGGATCATAAAAGGAATGCCGGCTGTTAGCATGGCAAATAGATAAGGGATGAAAAAAGCGCCCCCTCCATTCTCATAAGCCATGTAGGGAAAACGCCAAATGTTACCTAGGCCAATCGCAGAACCTACTGCGGCTAAAATGAATCCGGTACGGGATCCCCATTGTTCTCGCTTCATTTATTTCTCCTTAATCATTCCCTGAGGTATGAAGCCTCATTAGACCTTGTTTACTCATTCATTGAGATGTGGAAGCAAGCCTTCCCGTTACCGCTCACTTTTGCCAGAGTAGACTGCCGAAAAGATCATCGTATGAGTATAGGTCTAATTGTTAAAATATTGTTCCATCATCCATGAGTGTGTAAAAACGTAGATTTACCTGTGGTCTATGTGGTTATTTATTGGAATTTTATGCTGTTATTGTCGATGTGTGTTTGCGTAATCTGAAATAATCAGCTGCGCATTAATTGAGAGACTACAGAGAACTTTTAAAAATGGCAATACAATGTAAACGGTTTGTTGTTAGTGATAGATAGCGGCATTCAAGTTATTAAAGCACAAATCTAGGGATATATTTGTGCTTTTGGTCGTTAACTGAATCAATTCGCTCTATTGAACGTCATTATCCATTGATAAAACTGTATTTAACAACAGAGTGCTTGACTAAAAAATCATCAGTTAGTGGTCGGTACTTCTAGTAACGATTGATCTTGTAAGGTTAAATTTGGTTGGAGATAAATGGCTTCATAGCTATGATTCGCAATCAGGGAGACGATAAAGCGTTTTCCATACTAACCAGCGATGAATAGCTTAAAAACGTAAGCTGAGCCCTAGATTAAAAGCAAATTGATTCATCCAATTGGAGCGAAAGCCAATCACACAGCCATTATTTTGCTCAAGTTGACAAATAGCACTGGTATCGTTGTCAACCATAGTGCCAAGCCATCGGAAATGCGATGTAATGGTGAGGTTCGAGGCAATCTTGTAGTCTATACCTGCAAACACGCTGGACGAGAAGCCATATTTATTATTAACCCAGTCAACATCAGCGTATGAGCCACCCAGTCCTACACCAATAAACGCAGAACTTTTGGATTCTAGAGGGTAATAAATACTACTTTGGAAGTGCAGATAATGCATGATGGCTTGATTATCGATTTGTTCAACTTGTGATGATTGATGGCTATAGAAAAAACCGATGCGTCCGGTTTGAAAGGAGGTTTCGATGGCTAATGCGATATTTTCCGATGGTTTAATGTCGTAGTGACGTTGCTGCTGATCTTCCACTTTGCCACCCAAGGTATAGCCAAAGTAAGGCGTCACATACAGTTCACTTTTTACTGGGAAGGCGAGTAAGCTCAATAGTAGGGGTAGCATAAACCGGGGGTAGAATAGCAATCCATGATGTCGCATTGTGATACTCCTTAAGTACAATTATCTATCCTACTATAGGATAGGATAGTGAGTGAAGACTCTCACTGCTCCGATAACTAAGAGTAAAAGCCTTGTTTGCTGCTCGTTCTGCGAGGATAAATGTGATAATCACTTGATATTTGTGTGGAAAAAAACGACAGTATAAAGGATTAGTGTATGCTTATGTTGTCATTCAGTGATTCTCAAGGAGAGGTGTATGGAACGCGATCTTAAACACGCATTAATGATTACCGCGGCAATATTTGCTGTTCTTATCGGATATGGTTTAATTACTATCGCCAATTAAAAGCTAGAGGTTCTGCTTATGGTGAACAGTGGAACAGTCTCAGGGCTAGAATCGAGAGTCGACACTGTTCGGCTCTCGAAGTTTCTGACTGGTAAAAATAGCTTAGTCGCCCAAGGTGGAGGGCAGCGGGGGATTTTTACTGCAGGTGTATTAGATGCTTTTATGCTGTCTAATTTTGACCCGTTTGATGAATTTTATGGTACGTCAGCGGGCGCGTTAAATCTTTGTTCCTATCTATGTCGTCAGCACGGTTTAGGTAAAACTTTCATTCTTGAGCTAACCACCGATCCGCAATTTTTTCATTTATTCAGTTATATTCGACGTAAACAATACATGAATTTAGACTGGGCGCTCGATAAAATCAGCGATTATCCTTATCGTTTAGATTTGGACATGGGGCGACATGTCTTGGGCCAGCGCCAAGCTTTTGCTGCGGTGACGGAGGCTCAGTCATTAACCGATGCTTATTTTCCGATGTTGGGTGACGATTGGCGAGAAGTGCTTATCGCTACCTGCGCGATTCCAGGCTTATATACTCAAGAGGTCTCATTAGGTCAACATTGCTATATTGATGGTGGAGTGTCAGCATCCATCCCCGTTCAACAGGCTTGGCGTCAAGAAGCACGTTTTATCACGGTCATTCGGACTGAAACGTTAGAGGAAGAAGACCAACAAAATGCATTAGCAGAGCAAGAGTCTGATTCTCAGGTTAAATGGTTACGTGAATCGGTGAATCATATCCAGCAACATTGGCAAAATAAAATGTTGCAGTGGAAGCAAGATTGGAGTGGTTTTCTTCAACAACAAATCGCCAAGGCTCAACAGCTCAAGAAAGAGCAAAAACATCTCGATGTGTTAAATGGTGGACGTTGGTTGTTTGGTGCCGACAATATTTATCGGTTAAGCCATCTGTTAGGGAATAAATTTGATGCGGGGCTCGCAGATATGTTGATGGTCCATTATCAAACCTATTCATTGACCAGTGACTTTCTTCATACACCACCAGATGATGCATTTATTTTACAAATTGTGCCAAGTGAGCCACTGAAATCAAGTTCCTTACTCAGTAGTCAGGAAGCGTTGCTTTATGACTACGAGTTAGGTCTACAAGCTGGCTACCGATTTATTGAAACCTTTGAACAGGCTAAGCGACTCGTGACTCAGCGTGCTAATCCTCCTGTCATTGATCCTTTTTATGGCGATCAATAGGAGGAGAGTGATTTATTGGTATTTTTTTTCCCATATAAAACTCAATGTCATTCGGGTAGGTACGTTCCCTGTACCTACCGCTCAGATTAAAATACCGGCAAGATCCGCATACAGTTGGTGGTTCCTTCTACATCCATAATATCACCTTGAGTAATGATCACCAGATCGCCAAACTCGAGGAGCTTTTTGTCTTTTAGGGCTTGTAGGGCGGCTTGAGCCACCTCCGCTCCCTGACCATGGTTGCTATCAAAATAGAATGGCGTTACCCCTCGATAGAGCGCGCAACGGTTCAGAGCATGCTCATTACGAGACATGGCGAAGATAGGTAATATAGAGTTAAGGCGTGAGGTCATTAGCGCAGTTCGCCCTGACTCCGTTAACGTGACCATCGCTGTTACTCCTTCAAGATGATTGGCGGCATAAATGGTCGACATCGCTATTGTTTCTTCTTCGGTTTGGAAAGCGCGATCGATACGATAATTTTGTTGGCTGGCTTCAATCATTTTTTCTGCGCCGACACAGACTTCGGCCATAGCTTTGACGGTCTCTACTGGGTATTTACCAGCGGCGGTCTCTCCTGAAAGCATGACTGCGTCAGTGCCATCAAGTACGGCATTGGCGACGTCCATCACTTCTGCTCGGGTTGGCATTGGATTGGTGATCATCGACTCCATCATTTGAGTTGCGGTTATCACGATGCGATTGAGTTCTTTTGAACGACGAATCAGTTTCTTTTGCACCGCGATTAACTCAGGATCACCAATTTCGACACCAAGGTCGCCTCGCGCAACCATAATGACATCAGAGGCGCGAATAATATCATCGATATTTTCATCACAAGATACCGTCTCTGCACGCTCAACTTTGGCCACTAATCTTGCATTCAGTCCTGCTTCGCGAGCCAAACGCCGAGCATAATCCATATCTTTCCCATTGCGTGGAAAAGAGATCGCTAAATAATCGACGCCAATGTCAGCTGCCAGCACAATATCTCGCTTATCTTTTTCTGTTAAGGCTTCAGCAGAAAGGCCACCGCCTTTTTTATTAATGCCTTTATTATTGGATAATGGTCCGCCGATAAGAACGGTAGTGTGGATTTTACTTCCTTCTACAGCGGTGACTTGCAACTGAACTCTGCCATCGTCGAGTAATAAAATGTCTTCTGCCACAACGTCATTTGGCAAAGCTTTGTAATCAATGCCGACGGTGTGCTGTGTGCCTTCACCGAGTCCGAGTTCTGCATCTAAAATGAAACTGTCGCCTTCATTGAGAAAAACCTTGTCTTCTTTGAAGGTCGATACTCGAATTTTAGGACCTTGCAGGTCGCCTAATATCGCTACGTGTCGACCTAATCGTTGAGCAATTTCGCGAACTTTTTCCGCTCGTAAACGGTGATCATCTGCCGAGCCATGGGAAAAATTCATTCTGACTACATTCACCCCACAGCGAATAATCGTTTCTAACACACTACCTTGATCCGTCGATGGACCTAGTGTAGCGACAATTTTTGTTCTTCTTAACGCTGCGGTCATATTTTTCTCCTTGAAAGTCCGGCCAATAAGCGCAACCTATTGGATCTCAGTATAGACCTAAGTCTCTAAAAATAGAGGGTTTAGAAAAAAAATGACGATTTCTCGATCCAACACCCATCTTGGGTCTTTTGGTGGTGAAATCTGTGGTTTTGGGGTTAAAAACACAAACTCAAATTTATATGCGTGATGGCTGTCACGGCTATACATCAAGTTGCTTCACAATTAGTTCGCAAAGTAAAAAAATTGGCAGGTTATTGAAATCTGGAGTGCACCATGTATATGGCTCAACCAGGCCATATTGATCATATTAAACAGGTCAATGCTGGTCGTGTATATAAATTGATAGATCAAAAAGGCCCTATATCGCGCATTGACCTTTCTAAAGAGAGTGAATTAGCTCCGGCAAGTATTACTAAAATTACTCGCGAATTAATTGATGCCCACTTGATCCATGAAACGACGGTTCAAGAAGCGATCAGTCGTGGCAGACCTGCCGTTGGTCTGCAAACCAATAATCAAGGCTGGCAATTTCTTTCCATGCGCTTGGGACGAGGCTATCTGACGATTGCGTTGCATGAGTTGGGTGGTGAGGTATTGATTGACACCAAAATTGATATTCATGAAATCGATCAAGATGATGTTTTGGCGCGATTATTATTTGAAATAGAAGAGTTTTTTCAAACCTACGCCGCCCAATTAGATCGGGTGACAAGCATTGCGATTACTCTGCCGGGTTTAGTCAATTCACAGCAGGGCATGGTATTACAAATGCCCCATTATAATGTGAAAAATTTGGCGTTAGGTCCTGAGATTTATAAAGCTACTGGGTTGCCGGTATTTGTTGCCAATGATACTCGAGCTTGGGCCTTGGCAGAAAAATTATTCGGTCACTCTCAAGATGTCGATAATTCGATATTGATTTCTATTCACCACGGATTAGGGGCCGGGATTATCGTTGATGGGCGAGTATTACAAGGTCGTTATGGCAATATTGGTGAGCTTGGGCACATTCAAATTGATCCTCAAGGTAAACGTTGTCATTGCGGCAATATTGGCTGTCTTGAAACGGTGGCGAGCTCGCAAGCGATTCGCGATCAGGTGTCGTTACGAATTGCTCAAGGAGAACCGTCGTCATTAGCCGAACAAGAGACGATTTCGATTGAGGACGTTTGCTTGGCGGCTGCCAATGGTGATCCGCTCGCCGTAGACGTGATTGAGCAACTCGGACGTTATTTAGGCGCTGCGATTGCGATAGTGATCAATTTGTTTAACCCTGACAAAGTGTTAATTGGTGGGGTGATGAATCAAGCAAAAACGGTGTTGTATCCTGCGATTCAGCGCTGTATTGAAGAGCAAAGCCTTCCTGCCTATCACCAACATCTGCAGTTGGTTGAATCCCGTTTTTATAAACAAGCCACAATGCCAGGAGCGGCTTTAATCAAGCAAGCGCTCTACGATGGTTTATTATTAATGAAAGTGGTTGAAGGATAATTTTTCTTCGTTTTTTTTGCACGACAGTTTACATTGTTCGCCTAAATTAATGATCTACCCAAGTGCCTCACAGAAATTTAGGTATATACTGTAAACGATGGTGCTTTTCTATTAGCGGGATTTTCTATGTCGAGTATCTTAAATACGGTCGATCAGCGTACCAATTTGGTGGGAGAGAACCGCCTAGAACTGTTGCTGTTTAGTTTAAATAGTCGACAGATTTTTGCGATCAACGTATTTAAGGTACGTGAAGTAATCAAGGTACCGCCAACGACTAAAATGCCCGGTTCTCATCCGAACATTATGGGGGTTGCTTCTCTACGAGGTGTTGCGGTTCCGATCATTGATCTTCGTCGAGCGATTGGTTTTCCTGAAACCAAGCTGGATAATCAAGAGCACAACTTAATCATTACCGAATACAACCGTACCGTGCAGGGTTTTTTGGTTGGTCAGGTACGCAATATCATTAATACCGCATGGACCGAGATTCAGCCACCACCAAAGTCGGTTGGGCGTTCAAACTACCTGACCGCGATTACGCACATTAAAGAGCAAAATCAAAACCATATTGTTGAAGTGATTGACGTAGAAAAAGTACTCGCTGAAATCATCGACTATGATGTCTCGATTTCTGAACATGTGTTAGATCATGACATATTAGGTGAAATGGTTGGGCGTAACATTTTGATTGTTGACGACTCTTCCACCGCCCGCAAGCAAATTAAAGATACTTTATCTCAACTTGGCTTAAATATTATCGAGTGTTGGGATGGTTTAGAAGCCTTGAAGCTACTAAAATCATGGTGTGATGAAGGTAAAGATATCAATCAAGAGCTGTTGATGATGATCACCGATGCCGAAATGCCAGAAATGGATGGTTATAAGCTGACTTATGAAGTGCGTAACGACCCGCGCATGGCGAGTTTGTACATTACGCTGAATACCTCACTCAGTGGTAGCTTTAATGAGGCGATGGTACAAAAGGTCGGTTGTGATAAATTCATCTCCAAATTCCAGCCTGATTTACTGGTGCAAGCGGTACAAGACCGATTACGTGATACCTTATGATCAGCGCATAACGAATGACTCAAAACCCCGTCGTTGATATCGAATTAGCGACGGGGTTTCTATTTTCCGAGTGAATGTGTTTGAAGTGGATTATTTCGGTTGTGCGTCAAGACATTGGCCATGCACGTGTTGGCTCTCTCTGGCCATTAAATAGAGATAAAGCGGCATGATCTCTTGCGGCGTTTTCAAGCGGTTAGCATCTTCTTGTGGATACGCCTTGGCGCGCATGGCGGTACGTGTCCCACCAGGATTAATCGCGTTGACTCGTAATGGGGTATCACGTAGCTCATCGGCGAGGATCTGCATCATCCCTTCAGTAGCAAATTTTGAAATAGAATAGCTGGCCCAACCTGAACGGCCACTGTGACCCACCGTCGAGCTGGTAAATACGATTCGACCTTGTGGCGAGCGCTTAATCAAAGGTAAAGCGGCTTGAGTAAGCAATAATTGAGCTTTGACATTGACTTGCATCACCTGATCATAAGTGTGTTCGGTAATCGCTTCAAAGGGGCTGATTTCGCCTAATAACCCAGCGCTATGCAATAACCCATCCAGTTGACCACATTGCTGCTCTATATTGTGGATCAAGGTTTGGTAATCGTATCTGCTGGCCTTTTGCATATCTAAGGCGATCACTCGGGCTTCAGGGTATCCAGCACTGACAATTTCAGCGTAGGTTTGTTGCAGTTTATCTTCGCTGCGACCGAGTAAAATGACCGTTGCGCCATGGGCGGCGTATGTAATAGCAGCTTGTTTGCCAATACCATCACTGGCACCAGTGACTAAAATAACCTTATTTTGTAAAGCATCAACAGCAACAGAGTAATTCACGTCAGATTCCTTTTGGTTATAATCTCGAATCTAATCCAACTTTGGCAGTTCAACCGTCCGAGATGAGGTTTTACTTTAAGTCTTTGTGACAAGGTGGTTACAATACACCAATTCGTATTAAAGAGGATGAGCACTTTGGAATTTTTATTAGATTACGGGCTGTTTCTAGCCAAGATTGTCACTGTGTTGGTGGCGTTAGTCGTGATCTTGGTGATGATAAAATCGGGTGGTGGTAAATCAGGCGCCAATAAAGGCGAGCTAGAAATCACCGACTTAACCGAGCAACATAAAGCAACCGTAGAGCGTTTAGAATCTTATCTGCATGATGAAGCGTTTTTGAAAGCACGCGATAAAGCAGAGAAGAAAACGGAAAAAGAGCAGAAAAAAGCCAAGCAAAAAGCACTCAAACAGGCAGAGAAAGAGGGTGAGCTAGACTCTAAACGCGAGCCGCATCTATTCGTGCTCGATTTTCATGGCAGTATTGACGCCAAAGAAGTCAGTTCATTACGTGAAGAAGTGACCGCAATTTTGGCCGTGGCTCAACCAGGCGATGAAGTGCTGGTTCGGTTAGAAACCGGTGGTGGCATGGTTCATGGTTACGGACTGGCCTCATCACAGCTTGATCGCCTCAAAGCCGCTCAGCTTCCTTTGACGATTGCCGTCGATAAAGTGGCTGCCAGTGGCGGTTATATGATGGCTTGTATCGCCGATAAAATTGTTGCCGCGCCGTTCGCAATTGTCGGGTCAATTGGGGTTATTGCTCAAATCCCTAATTTTCATAAATTACTTAAACGCAATGATATTGAATTTGAACAGCTTACTGCTGGCGAATACAAACGAACTTTGACGATGTTTGGTGAAAACACCGATAAAGCCCGTGAGAAATTTAAGCAAGAGCTGGAAGAAACCCATGGTTTGTTTAAAGACTTTATCCGTGACCACCGCCCAGCACTTGATCTAGACAAAGTTGCCACTGGTGAGCATTGGTTTGGCAGTCAAGCCAAAGCATTAGGCTTAGTGGATGAGATTGCCACGTCAGATGATTTGATCGTCAACGCATGCAAAGAAAAGACCGTTCTTGCGGTGCGTTATGTGCGTAAGAAAAAACTCGCCGATAAGCTCGCCGGAACGGCCAGTCAAGCTGCGGATGCGGTACTGTTGAAATTGCTCAGCCGTGGTCAGCGTCCGGTGATGTAATCGCAAGCCATATTTGTGCTAATCAGCGCCGTGACTTGTGTTGCGGCGTTTTTTTATCAGCAGAAACTGAATCAAACCTAACGTCAGTCCACCTAGGGTACCTACTAAATGGGCTTCGGTGGCGACTCGGGCTTGAATCAATTCAGCGGTCATCATCGATGAGCCGAACCATTGTTCCCAAGCCACCTTAGCGATGACGCCAAGCACTAGCCACAAGCTACTGCTTCGGCCATGTAACCACTCTAGCAGAGCAAAGTAAGCAAACAAACCATGCAGTACGCCAGATAAGCCAACATACATCGTCATGTCAGTAAAAAACACACTGATTCCTACCCACAGGCTGAGTGCACCTAAAACGGCTAATAGTGATTTAATGCTGGGCATAAACAATAGCACAATTACCCATAAACCAGCGAGGTTCATCCCTAAATGAGCAAAGTTGGTATGGGTGAAATTTCCTGTTAGGATCCGCCACCACTGACCACGTTCAATCTCGGTCAGTTGCCAAGCGCTGAACTCAGCGAGTGGGGAAAACTGTAAGCCTAAACAGGCTAAGCTCAGCAAAATTAACCCTAGGTAGATATTCACGCTATGTCTCGATATTGTTCTCAATGTGGTAAAGCTCATAAAGTTTGTTTTTGTTCAGCTATCGTGCGGTTAGAGTCAGCCATTGAGCTTATCATACTCCAGCACCCAACTGAGCAGAATCGCCCACTTGGGACGGCGCGCATTTTAGCGTTATCGCTCCCTAACAGCCGTTTATTGATCGGCGAGGATTTCACGACACACCCCGAGCTTAATCGTCTATTGGCTGAGGAAGAGGTGCAGCATATGGTGCTGTATCCTAGCCAGCAATCTATCTGCGCTTCAAGCAAACCATGGGTTGGTCGGTCTCATAAACTACGGGTCATTTTACTCGATGGCACTTGGAAGAAAGCGTATAAAATGTGGCAGCTATCGACCAATTTACATCCGCTACCTTGTTTGCATTTGCCCACGGATCTCGAAGGTAATTACCGGATTCGTAAAGCGCCCAGTGAAAATAGCTTATCGACCGTTGAAGCGGGTTACCACCTATTGCAGTTGGCGCAACCAGAGCAGGATTATTCACCACTACTGACGGTGTTTTCACAGATGATCGATACCCAGATTCAGCACATGCCGCCAGAGATTTTTGCTAAGCACTATCTTCAAGATCAATAAAAACGCCGAACTCACAAGCTATGGGCGGAAAACAGCTCTTGATGCATCCGTTGTGCATAGCCGTCGGTCATGGCGGCAATATAGTCACAAATCACCCGCATCCCACCACCGAGGTGCTGCTCTGCGCTTTGCCATTTTTCTTGTGTTCCATGAGGCAATAAACGTTCAGGGTCGGCGGCCAGCGCTTCAAATAAATCCATAATAATTTGTTGGCCTTTATATTCAAAACGCTGAACTTGTGGCACTTGAATGACATATTGGCTGACAAATGACTTTAAGACTTCCAACGCATCGGCCATCGCTGGCTGTAGATAAGCATTAAACGCCAGCAATGGGCTTGCAAATGGATGATCGACCGGATGAATGCTGATACTGGTTAATAGCGCGTTGACCATGCCGCCTATCGCATCTTTACGAATATGATGCTGGCCGGAAAATAGCATGTCAGTGAGCGTATGAGCATGCTCTGCAAACCAAGCGTCGCCACTGTTCAGCAGTGGGATTTCCGCTGCTTGCTGCCACTGCGTTTTGCTGACTAAACCAAGCACAATTGCATCTTCTAAATCATGTACTCCGTAAGCAATGTCATCAGCCAGCTCCATAATCGAGCAATCTATCGATTTAAAACGGGTTTTCTTATGCTGATAAGGGGCGCTGGCTTGGTCGCGCATTTCACTCAGTTGTTGCCTATCTTGTTCACTCAGCGGTGAGAGAACCCACTCAAACCCTATCTGATCACCGTCATAAATGCCCTTAGCCGGAGACCAAGCTTTGGCTTTTAGTTGTCGCTGGTGGGGCACGGCTTCAGGAATTTTCTCAGCGCGAGTCTGACTTAATAGTGCGGGATATTTTAATAGCCCCAGCAGAGTACGACGTGACAGATTCATCCCATGATGCTCTGTATAAGGCTCTAAACTGGTGACAATCCGAAACGTCTGCGCATTGCCTTCAAACCCGCCATGCTCACGCATCATATAATTGAGCGCCACTTCACCGCCATGCCCATAAGGCGGATGGCCAATATCGTGAGCAAGGCATAACGCATCAATCAAACTGTCAGAAGGTAACAGACTACGAAATTCTGGCTGTTTAAGTTTCAGCTGAGCCACAATGCCAGTACCAATTTGCGCGGCTTCTAAAGAATGGGTTAAACGCGTACGGTGAAAATCATTTAAGTAGGTGCCATGGACTTGAGTTTTGGCTTGTAAACGCCGAAAAGCCGCCGAGTGGAGGATCCGCGCTCGGTCGCGCTGAAAAGGGCTGCGATGATCATCACGGCGAATCTTATGTTCATCATCATTACGCGCGTGCCATTCTGGTGGAAGGGTGATCTGCATACTGAGCGACTCCTAAAGGATGTTTGTAAAAGGTATACCCTCTCTACCTGCAACTCCAAGTTATTTGGCTATACAATTTGTTTAGCTACAGAGTAGATTAGCTTATTTCGTCGAGTGTTAATTCAAAACTTGGAGCAAAAGTTTGCAGAAAGTAGACCATTTCTGGGGTCTGACGCTCTTTTAGCGTAACATCCAAGCGCTTTTTAGCCAGAGCGTATTCATGGTTGCCAGCACTCAGCTCTTCCAAACATTTCAGATAGGCGCACAAACTGTCGGCTTGTTTGACGATGGTGGCATCTTCACTGTGAGCCGCTTCAGTGAGTAGAAAAGGTTTAAAATCGTCTTGAAACTCTTCCGGCAACATGGCCAGTAGGCGCTGTTCAGCGGCGGCTTCAATTTTTTTATATTCTTTAGCAATATCAGGGTTAAAGTATTTAACGGGTGTGGGCAAATCGCCAGTTAACACTTCACTACTGTCGTGATACATGGCCAATAACGCGATACGCTCAGGGTTGAGTTGCCCGGCAAACTTCTTGTTTTTTATCACTGCCAGCGCATGAGCAACAAACGCGACTTGCAGGCTGTGTTCAGAAACGTTTTCTTTGGAGATAGAGCGCATCAGCGGCCAGCGTTGAATTAATTTCATCCGTGCGAGGTGAGCAAAAAAGTGGCTCTCTTTCATAGCAATAGACATCCTTGCTTAATGGGATTGATGGATCTCGTCAACTGAGTATAACGTTATCTCTCTATGACTTGAAGTTACCACTTTGCCGCGACAAACTTGCAGCGGCAGTGAGTAGAGTGACATTCGTTCACCAGGGTAACGTGTTTTTATGTTTATGGTGATATGAGAGCCATTGATGGCTCTCACCAAAGGTTAGCCTAGCGCGGCGTAAAAGTTTGCTCGATAGATTGGTCATATCACAGGATGCATAGATAAAACGTTAAGTTATTCAGAAAATATTTAGTCCAAAGATATCTTTTACAATAAAAAGTACTTTTTCCGTCTTTTCTCTAGATACTTGGCTACCTTTCGCCAATATATCAATTAATTGAGCTTTATCACTTAAAAATTCAGCTCTTCTTGTCCTTATTGGTCTGAGCATATCTTGTAAACATTCCTCTAATACTTTTTTTGTCGTGCCATCTCCGAGCCCACCACGTTGATAATGATCTTTTAGCTGGTTGATATAGTTTTGATCGGGGTGAAACGCATCGAGGTACGTAAATACAATATTGCCTTTAATAGTACCAGGATCTTGGATTCTGAGGTGGTTAGGATCGGTATACATAGATTTCACTGCTGCGGAGATCTCTTTTTCAGTCGCGCCAAGATTAATGGTATTTCCCATTGTTTTAGACATCTTATTTTTACCATCTGTGCTAGGTAAACGTGATGCATTGCTTAACAAGGGCCTACACTCGTTCAAAACGATTCGTCCTGCTAATAAATTAATCTTTCTAACGATCTCATTAGTTTGTTCAAGCATTGGCAACTGGTCATCCCCAACTGGAATCAATGTTGCGTTAAAGCCAGTAATATCAGCTGCTTGAGATATAGGGTAGGTTAAAAAGCCTGCAGGAATTGATCGTTCAAAGCCTTTGCTTTGTATTTCACTTTTGACCGTTGGGTTTCTCTCTAATCGACTGATTGTCACAAGATTGCTGTAGTACATAGTCAATTCAGCAAGAGCAGGAAGTTGTGATTGAAGGCAAATTGTTGTTTTACAGGGGTCGATACCAACGGCAAGATAATCCGCGACAACATTCAGAATATTAGATGATACTTTGTTCGGATTGTGAGCATTGTCTGTAAGACCTTGCATATCAGCAACAAGAACAGTTTGCTCGTGAATATCTTGTAAAGCGACCCGTTGTTTTAAAGAGCCGACATAATGCCCCAAGTGCAATGGGCCAGTAGCTCTATCGCCAGTTAAAATTACTTCCGATTTTTCAGTGTATTGAGTTGTATTCATTGATAGATCTCCTAGTAAAAATAGATTGCTACTGGAGATACAAGAGAAATTACAGTCTTAGCTACCTTCCAGCAGCTTAAGAATGTAAAAATTCCGTGCCGCTCTAAATAGAGCGCCACCAGAAAAATAATGATGAAGGTTTGGAAATGTTTTTCATTTTTGCAACTTATCAACAATTCTTTTGAAAATCAACTTTATAGAGAAGCGATTTCTTATTGATAAACTTAGCTAAAACACAGTTATCAGAGAGGGAAATTGAAACGCTTTAATAAACATAGTGGGCTACCTAATGTATGATCAAATAATTCTCTGCGCTCCTTGTCTTTGCTGATTCAGGTTGTCTTCTGGATTAATTAGGTGACATTTCTTCATACTCAAGCAGCCACACCCGATACATCCTGAAAGATTGTCTTTTAATGATTGGATTTTTGCTATTTTATGGTCGAGGTCTTGCTGCCATTTATTTGCAACTCTCTCCCAATCTTGCTTTGTGGCCGCTTGATTCATTGGTAAGGTGCTTAACTCTTTTGCTATTTCTTCTAATGTAAACCCTACAGATTGAGCGACTTGAACGAGTGCAATTCTACGTAGCATCGAAGGTAAATAACGGCGTTGATTACCATTGGTTCGAAAGGAAGCAATTAAACCTTTAGCTTCATAAAAACGTAAAGCCGATGCGGCTACACCACTACGTTCGGCTAGTCGTCCAATAGTTAGATAATCATTTCTGCTCACAGTCATTTCAACTTTTGTTAAATTATCGCTTTACTTCAAGTTAACTTGAGCTTTTATACTCCTGCTTACTTTTGAATTCAACGTATAAAAGGTCATTGTTATGCTAAAACTAAAGCCAGTCTTCCATAATCCACCAGAGATTTTTAATCCAACACCATTTGGTTTTTGTCATACAGTAAAGGCACCAAGCAAAGGAGAGCTAGTTTACATTTCGGGCCAAAGTGGTGGTGAAGGTATTGAACATAAGCTTAGTAGTGATTTTCGTTATCAGGCTTGCACTTTATTATCAAACCTAGAAATTGCACTTACTTCCCATGAGCTTAGTTTTGATGATGTTCTAAAGATCACTGTTCTTATCGTTGATCATGATAGTGAAAAGCTGAATATTTGGAGTAAATAGATGCAAAAACGCTGGTCGTCAGATACGTTGCCCGCAAGTACTTTAATTCCAGTACCTAAGTTAGCCCTTGATGGTATGTTAATTGAGGTTGATGCCATTGCATTTAAGTCAGCTCGACTGTAGCACTATATTCAAGATCACTTTTTTGACACTAGCAAGCTTATTAAATGCATTGGTATTTTATTATGTTTAAAAACTACTTAACTCTACTCGCCATTGGGCTGATTTGGGGATCACAATTTATTTTTCAAGAGAATGCATTAGAGGCATTCAATCCAGTATGGATAGGTACATTGCGTGCAATATTCGGTGTAATCACCTTGTTTATTATCTGCCGGGTCATGCGAATTAGTGGTGATAGTAAACAGTGGCGACTTTATACTGTTATTGGTTTACTTGAAGCAACGATTCCTTTCATTCTTATACCTTTTGCTCAAAAAGAGTTGAGCAGTTCAGTAACAGCGATATTAATGGGTACACTGCCTTTTTATACACTGCTTCTTGCTCCTGTGTTTATAAAGAATGCAAGGATCAGTAAAGGCAATCTGCTAAGTGTCATCGTTGGGTTTAGTGGTTTAGTTGTCCTTTTTTACCCAGATTTAATGTCAACATCTTCAAGACTTAGTCTCATTAGCGTCATTGCAGTATTATTTGCTGCGGTATGCTTTGCTGTTGCCTTGCTCCTACTTAACCGAGTTAAAGAAGAACATCCACTAATAGTGGCAAGAAATGTTCTTTTTATGGCGAGTATTCAATTAATTATAATTTCTCTTACCACAACGATGACATTGACACAAAAACCGCCCTCTCTGAGTGCCTTTGCTGCTGTCATCTATCTTGGTGTCATGTGTGCGGGAGTGGTTTATTACCTTTATATGATGAGTATCAAGAACGCAGGCGCTGTTTTTACTTCGATGACCAATTATCTTGTGCCCGCAGTAGGTGTATTAATCTCTGCGCTGATCGCTAATGATACTATCCAGACTACATCATGGCTGGCTCTTGGGATTATTTTATCGGCTCTTCTAATGAACCAAATGGCTGTAAAGTATGGACAGAAAGCGTAGTCGAAGTGATTAAGGACAGAAGACATAGATCATAATCAGAGAGGTAGACTGAGCGCTAATAATGAACCATGACAATGTAGCTCTTATATAATTAAAACCCTATTGTTATTGATCCACAGCTATTGTCGTCTTGGTCATCTTTGCAATTAAGCTGCCGACTCTTTGGCGCATATCACGTCTATCGACAATCATATCTAGAGCGCCATGTGCTAAGAGAAACTCACTTTGCTGAAAATTTTCGGGTAATTTTTCGCGAACGGTTTGCTCTATCACTCGGCGCCCAGCAAACCCGATTCTTGCTTTTGGTTCGCCAATATTAATATCACCTAGCATCGCTAAGCTTGCAGAGACACCACCATAAGTTTGATCGGTTAGGACAGAGATATAGGGTAATTTAGCCATGACTAGTTGTCTGAGAGCCGCGCTGGTTTTGGCCATTTGCATCAAAGCGGTGAGTGACTCTTGCATTCGAGCGCCACCACAAGCAGAAAAACACACCAATCCACACTGGTTATCAATCGCTGTGTCAACTGCCCGCACGAAACGTGCTCCCACCACAGAGCCCATTGAGCCAGCCATAAAAGAGAATTCGAAGGCACAGGCAACAATAGGTAAACCCATTAGTTTCCCTTTCATTACCACTAGTGCATCTTTTTCTCCGGTATTTTTCTGAGCGAGAGCAAGGCGTGTTTTGTAGCGTTGTAGATCTTTAAAATTGAGCACATCTTTAGGTTCATATTCACTGCCAATTTCAATCCGATCTTCACTATCCAAAAAATGATCCAAACGTTGACGGGCAGTCATTCTCATATGGTGATCACATTTGGGACACACCGCCAAATTTTCCTCCAGTGCAATCCGGTATAAGATCTGTTCGCAAGCAGGGCATTTCGTCCATATTCCCTCGGGAATGGATGACTTGCGATTACCAATTCTATTCTTCTTGTCTAACAGTCTTTCTAACCAGCTCATGGGAAACTTTAATCCAGTTAACTTTAGTGAAGGGTATTGTATAAGCCTATTTCTGGTAATAAATTGTTGATTATTGGTTTTACAATCCCACTTTATGGGACTAAGTGCGATGTTTGATAAGATTGATCCGCAGTGGTTAACCAGTTTTCACTGTGTTTATGAACACAACAGCTTTAAACGGGCTGCAGAATTTCTAGGGTTACCGACATCCAACATCAGCCGTCATATTGCGTTATTAGAGGAGCGATTAGATACTCGATTATTTACCAGAACCACACGCCGAATTGCTTCAACAGATGCTGGAGAGCATCTTTATTTGTATACGCAGCCATTGTTGGACAAGCTTAATCAGGCTCTTGAAGAGGTCGCTCAGCATTCTCATGCCGTTGTGGGAGAATTGAAGATTTTAATGCCAGATTCGCCAGCTTTAGCCGAGGCCGTGGTTTCTTTTTGTAACCAGTATCCGTCAGTTTCATTATGTTGCGATACCAGTATCAATCCGAAAGAGGATTTATTGGACGGTTTTGATATTGTGCTAAGTTTTCAGCGGGGAAAACTTGAAGACAATAGTTGGGTAGCTAGGGAAATTCAACGCTGGCCAAGTGCTGTGGTGGCCTCCCCCAAAATCCTACAACGTTTTCCCAGACCTTTTCAGCTTGCCGATTTGAAACAGGTTCCCTGTATCAATAGTTTTACTGTATTGCATGGCAACCCGTGGATATTTAAAAATGCTAAAGGTCAGTTGATTACGCAAAAAGTAGCGTCTTCGTTTAAGGTCAACAGCGGACATCTTGCAAAAACAGCGGCTATTTCTGGTTTAGGTTTTGCGATATTACCTAGGGCATTTTGCCAAGCAGAGATACAAGCTGGCATGTTAGAGGTCATCGAGATGGAATATCAGCCTGACGATCTCGTGCTGTATGCTTTTTATGCTTCCCGCCGGCATTTAGCGAAAAAAATTCCGATCTTCATTGAACATCTAAAATATCACGCCAGTCTCGTTGCTTGAGAGGTCTACAAGGATCCATAAATTCAATTTCTCAACCAGCAAAGATGCTGCGGAACTAAAAAGTGGGCACAATTAGGAGCCGCTATGGCATTATCTTACTTTTGCATTCTCATTAACGAGGCTAAATGACTATCAATAGAACCTAATCGTTTCTCTCAAGCTGTAGAGCATATATACTTTGAGCGAGCCACTTCTTTGTCTCGATACGAAAGTGGTAAAGGTAGTATTAGGAATTTAGGATGTTAATTAAAAAAATGGATGCACCCCATGATATGCAAGTCGGTGCAAGATTTGAAACTAAAAAGCATGGCTATGTTGTTGTTGTTGAATACTACAATACCCATACAGTCATTGTCGCTTTTGAAAATACAGGAAATATTCGGTCAATTACAGCTGCTAAGTTGCGCAATGGTCAAGTTTTTGATCGTTCAGTTCCCCCTCAATCTTCAATGGTGGGTGAAAAAATTGAATCGGTAAAACACGGCACTCTCACGATTGTGCAAGTTGAGTCTGAGAATATTGTGGTTCTCGAAAACAGCGCAGGCGAGCAAGTGCGTATGATCATGGCTGCGGTACAAAAACTTCGAGATAGTGATGAATCACTGGATCCATCACAGCAACCCGTTAAATTACCCACATCATTAACTGCTTTAACTAAGCGAAGCAAAAAAACTAAAGATGTTAATAGCTTACTCAAAAAGATGCTTTCTGATTACGGTAAATAGTCGCATCTTATCGTACTATTTAGGGGCTTTACCCTATCCATAAAAAATCACTAGCTCTCGATCACATATTTTATGTTGATATTTCGTGTCGAGTTTTATCAATAAAATACTTTGTTATTTAGTGATCTGCGTCACGAAGTCAATCTGACTTTGTGATGATTGTCATTTTATTTTTTTGTCATTTGGTTATTATTTTTTCATCCAGTAATGGGAATGAAAAAATATTCTTAATTAACTCTACAG
>NZ_WXWK01000116.1:0-76731 GCF_009904835.1 Vibrio sp. V33_P6A3T137
AATTAAAGGTGGTTTATTTGCTTATGGTAAAATTTACTGACTTTTTCTCAATCCTATTGCTATTAGTTAAATGAATCGTTGATAGTAGGTCTCACCAGAAATTATCTGGGTAATAAATACTTCTGCATTCTTTTTTTGCTTGAGATGGGTTACCACTCATTACGGTGAAATTTGAGGTAGATGATAATAAAAAAAGAGGCGTACTTTATGCTTAACAAAAAAGATCCAATGAGCGCAATTGCTAGTTACCGTATGGAAAGCACTCTGCGTAGCGTTGATTTAAATTTACTCACTGTGTTCGATGCGGTGATGCAAGAGCAAAATATTACTCGAGCTGCCCATAATTTAGGCATGTCTCAACCTGCAGTGAGCAATGCGGTTGCGCGTTTAAAAGTGATGTTTAATGACGAACTGTTTATGCGCCAAGGACGAGGGATTCAACCCACACCACGTGCTCGTCAGTTGTTTGGCCCGATTCGCCAAGCACTACAACTCATTCGTAATGAATTACCAAGCTCGGTGTTTTCTCCTCTGACCTCGACTCGTTTATTCAAACTAGCGATTTGTAGTCCTTGTGATATTCGTTTTGCACCGCAAATTATGGCGACCATTCATGAGCAAGCGCCTCACGTTCAATTGCATCTTGATGCGGAGTTTGATCGTCAATTAGCTGAGCGCATGCGTTATCAAGAGATTGATTTTGTTATTGACTACGCCCGATTTGATGAACAAGGTTTTTCCAGTACCGAAATATTCCAAGATGAGTTAGTGGTGGTCGCTGCCAAATCTCATCCACGAATTCAAGGATCGATCACTCGTGAGTTACTGGCGAGTGAACAACACGCTAAGCTGTCAAAAGTTCATGGTCAACGCAGTTTTTCTGAGCAGGCATATCGTGAATTAGATTGCCAAGCAAACTACGAAGGAACCAGCTTGAGCAATGTACTTTATGTCGTTGGTCAATCTGAACTTGTAACGATTGCTCCACGTTGGGTCGTTGAACACGCAGCGAATAAAGAGCAGTTGCAAATTCTAGATTTTCCATTTGATCATGCAAGTATCAGCGGTTATTTAAGCTGGCACGAATCAAGTGAAAAAGACAAAGGCCATATTTGGTTACGTGACCAATTAATGATGACTTGTGGCAATGTCGTTGCCTTGTCGTAAATAATATTGGCGTGGCGTGAACTTCAGGTTAGGGAAAGCCTTAACCTGAAGTTCTTTTTTGTTTTAAGAGGCAATCTTTTCGTAAAAGTTTGATACCGTGCCATTGTCTTTTCAACGGTTAAATGTACACTTGTTCGCTCAAAAAATAGCTTACAAGTGTAAGCCATAGGTAAGAGACATGGTCAATTTAGATTTTCATATCGTTAACTGTATTCGTGAGCAAATTTCGCGCGGTGGCAATCGTATTGCATTACAGCATAAAGTGGATAAAGCGTGGCAGGACATTACTTGGCATCAATTTGGTCAACAAATGGATCAACTGTCCTTAGCATTATTATCGTTAGGTTTGGATGTTCAAGATAAAGTCGCAATTTGTTCCCCCAACATGCCACGATGGACAATTGCCGATTTTGCTGCCTTGCAAGCAAGATTGGTGACGGTGCCGATTTACCCAACCAATACACCAGAGCAGTGTGCTTATATTTTGCACAACTCGGATGCCAAAGTATTATTTGTCGGTGAGCAAGCACAGTATGATGTGGCTCTCGCTATTTTTGAACAATGTGAGACCTTACAATTGATCATCGCCATGAGTGATGACATTGATTTACAGGGTTTTTGCCATGCTTTTACTTGGAGTGATTTTATTGCTCAAGGTTCTACTGCTCAGCAAGCTGAGCTATCGGCACGTATCGCAAAGGCTAACTATGATGATCTTTATACCCTAATTTATACATCAGGCACGACCGGACAACCTAAAGGGGTGATGCTTGATTACCGTAACATTGGCGCTCAATTAGAAGGGCATGATCAACGGTTAACTCTTTCTGATCAGGACATCTCTTTGTGTTTCTTACCACTTTCGCATGTCTTTGAGCGCGCTTGGAGTTGTTATGTTCTGTATAAAGGAGCGACCAACGTTTATTTGCAAGAGGTATCTCAAGTCCGTGAGGCATTGAGTGAGGTGCGCCCTACCGTGATGTGTGCTGTACCGCGTTTTTACGAAAAGATTTTCTCTGCTATCCATGAAAAAGTCGCGAAAGCGCCATTTCATCGCAAAGCCTTGTTTACTTGGGCGGTCAACATGGGAGCCAAAATGGCCTTATGTCGTCAAGAGAATCGTCAACCGTCATGGTTGTTAGTGCGTAGCTATCAGCTTGCGGATAAATTGGTGTTGGTTAAGTTAAGAGCTTTATTGGGCGGACGAATCCATTTTATGCCATGTGGTGGCGCAAAATTGGATGAAACGATCGGACGCTTTTTCCATGCGATTGGCATCAATGTCAAATTGGGTTATGGCATGACGGAAACCACTGCTACCGTCTCTTGTTGGAACGATCACCAGTTTAATCCTGATTCTATTGGTATCAGTATGCCGAATGTGCAGCTTAAAATTGGTGAAAATAATGAAATTTTGGTTCGCGGGCCGATGGTGATGCGTGGTTATTACAAAATGCCGCAAGAAACCGCGAATAGTTTTGATGAACAAGGCTTTTTAAAAACTGGTGATGCCGGACATATTGATGAATACGGTAACGTTTTTATTACCGATCGCATTAAAGAGTTAATGAAAACCTCGAATGGTAAATACATTGCACCTCAGCTTGTTGAAGGCACGATAGGCAAAGATCATTTTATTGAACAAATTGCCGTAATTGCCGATACGCGTAAGTTTGTTTCTGCATTGATTGTTCCGTGTTTTGATACACTGGAGAGCTACGCGAAAGAATTAAATATTAAGTATCACGATCGTCTTGAACTGATCAAACATAGCCAAGTGTTGGAAATGTTCGAAAAACGAGTTCATGATTTACAACAAGGCTTGGCTAAATTTGAGCAGGTAAAACAGTTTAAACTGCTGCCTAAAGCCTTTTCTATGGATGAAGGTGAATTAACCCCAACCCAGAAACTGCGTCGTAAAGTGATTAATGATCGCTATCAACACGAAATTGAAGACATGTATCGTGATAAATCAAAAGAGTAAATTCTCGAACGCTTGTCACGCGATATGATTATCCGTTAAGCCAGAATGTTCTCCGCCCCGATCGCTCGATGACAGGGGCGGAAGTAATGATAGCTTATAGCCACTGTATTTTGATTGACTACGTTTTCTAGTGCCTTAAACCATCTTGCGTGGCGTTCGCGTGTGAGTCTGGATGTATTGCTGCATCAAGAAGAGAGCGATGGACTAACGTAACAAAATATTACTCTGTTTTTTATCCTCTTTCTGCCTCTCTACTCTGTGTATGATGATAAATTCAACATTGAGCGCCTTTTATACATTTATTTACCTTATCTTATTGTTTGCTGGCGTTTTATGCCATTAGACCTAATGAAAATAAACCGTTACAGTTGTTGCGTTACCTTAGCACTTGTTATGACCGGTGCGGGACATAGCGGAAAGCGGAAGGCTTCCACATCAGGCTACAAATAAGCCCTAGACTATGTAAAACCAGCTTTATGCACTGACCCGGTGTAGAAGATTGGTCAAGGAGAAGAAAATGGCAGAATTACCCAATAGAGCGATGTTATCTGGCGCTGAAATGGTCGTGCAATCGCTGATAGAAGAAGGGGTGGAGCAGATTTTTGGCTATCCCGGTGGTTCCGTATTAGATATTTACGATGCATTACATCTCAAAGCTGATCAAATTAAGCATGTATTGGTTCGGCACGAACAAGCCGCCACGCACATGGCGGATGGTTATGCTCGAGCCACAGGAAAGACGGGAGTGGTATTGGTCTGCTCTGGACCTGGTGCGACCAATACCATCACCGGTATTGCCACCGCGTATATGGATTCCATTCCAATGATTGTTATCTCTGGTAACGTTGCCACCAATTTAATTGGTAATGATGCTTTTCAGGAGTGTGACATTGTTGGTGTGTCAAGGCCGATTGTAAAACACAGTTTTTTAGTTAAAAAAGCGCAAGATATCCCAGAAACGATCAAAAAAGCGTTTTACATCGCTGCCACTGGACGTCCTGGTCCTGTGGTGATTGATATTCCCAAAGATGTAATGAACCCTTTGGTTAAATTACCCTATCAATACCCAGATTCTATCCATCTACGCTCCTATAACCCAACGACTGCTGGTCATAAAGGGCAGATTAAAAAAGCCTTGAAAGCGCTGCTCGCTGCTAAAAAACCGGTACTGTATATCGGTGGTGGGGCGATCATTTCACAAGCCGATAAACCTATCAGAGCCTTAGCCGAACAGCTCAATCTTCCTGTGGTCAGTACATTGATGGGATTGGGCGCTTTTCCTGGTACCCATAAAAATAGTTTAGGCATGTTGGGTATGCATGGTTTGTATGAAGCCAATATGGCGATGCATCATGCGGATTTAATTTTTGGGGTCGGAGTTCGGTTTGATGATCGTACGACGAATAATTTGGAAAAATATTGTCCCAATGCCAAGATCATGCATATCGATATTGATCCATCTTCTATCTCAAAAAATGTCAAAGTTGATTTACCGATCGTCGGCTCAGCTGAACAAGTTTTAACGACCATGCTCAAATTATTGCACGAGCAAGAAGAAGCTAATGATCATCAAGCATTGGCCTTGTGGTGGCAAGAGATAGAGCAGTGGCGAGAGCGTCAATGTTTACGCTATGAAACTTCTGCCGAACGTATCAAACCTCAGCAAGTGATCGAAAGCTTATTTCGGCTTACCGAAGGCAATGCTTATGTAGCCTCTGATGTTGGTCAGCATCAAATGTTTGCTGCGCTTTACTATCCATTTGATAAGCCACGTCGCTGGATTAACTCTGGTGGTCTTGGCACGATGGGGTTTGGTTTACCCGCGGCGCTTGGTGTTAAGTTTGCGCTTCCAGAAGAAGAAGTGGTGGTGGTGACGGGTGATGGCAGTATTCAAATGAATATCCAAGAGCTTTCTACCGCATTGCAGTATGGTATTCCGGTCAAGATCATCAACCTCAATAACCGTTTTTTAGGCATGGTCAAACAGTGGCAAGATATTATTTATCAAGGCCGCTACTCTAACTCTTACATGAGTTCAGTCCCTGATTTTGCCGCGATAGCGGAAGCGTATGGCCATGTTGGGATGCGCATTTCATCTCCTGATGAACTGGAATCAGGACTGGCTAAAGCGCTCGCGATGAAAGATCGTTTAGTGTTTGTTGATATTAACGTTGATGAGACCGAGCATGTTTACCCAATGCAAATTAAGGGTGAAGGCATGGATAAAATGTGGTTAAGCAGAACGGAGAGAACCTAAAATGAGATATATCATTTCCTTACTGTTGGAAAACCAGCCTGGTGCGCTTTCTCGTGTGGTTGGCTTGTTCTCTCAGCGTGGTTATAACATTGAAACGTTAAACGTCTCGCCTACAGATGATGCAACATTGTCGCGTTTGAACATCACCACTAAATCGGATCAGATGCAGTTAGAGCAGATTCAAAAGCAACTGCATAAATTGATCGATGTTTTGAAAGTGCAAGAAGTCTCGGAGTTTGAGCATATCGAGCGTGAATTGATGTTGGTGAAAGTCAAAGCCAGCGGTTTTGCTCGGGCTGAAGTTAAGCGCACGGCTGATATCTTTCGTGGTCAGATTGTTGATGTGACTGCTGCGCAATATACGGTTCAATTAACCGGAACCAGCGATAAATTGGACGCCTTTATCGCGGCGATCACCGAAGTCACGGAAGTGATTGAAGTGGCGCGAAGCGGTGTGGTTGGCATGACTCGTGGCGAGCGAGCGCTGCGCGGTTAAGGCAAGCTAAAAACGAAAAAAACCAGCCTCGGCTGGTTTTTTTCGTTGTATGGTTTGATTAATGAAGAATACGCGCACGAATGGTGCCATCGATAGCCTTAAGCTTGATTAAGGCTTCTTCGGAGCGTGCCGTTTCGACATCGATAACCACATAGCCAATATTGGCGCTAGTTTGTAAATATTGCGCGGCAATATTGATCCCATCTTGGGCAAAAATGGTGTTAATTTGGGTTAGGATACCGGGGCGATTCTCATGGATATGCAATAAACGAGAACAATCACGATGCTGAGGTAGTGATACTTCAGGGAAGTTAACACTCGATAGGGTTGAGCCGTTATCTGAGTATTTGGTGAGCTTACCAGCGACTTCGATACCAATGTTTTCTTGCGCTTCTTGAGTTGAACCGCCAACGTGTGGGGTAAGAAGGACATTATCAAATGCAGTGAGTGGTGACTCAAAGCGTTCTTTGTTTGACGCCGGCTCCGTTGGGAAAACATCAATCGCGGCTCCGGCAATATGGCCAGATTCAAGAGCGCCACACAGTGCCGGAATATCAACCACGGTACCCCGAGCAGCGTTGATAAATATAGCGCCTGGTTTCATGCGGGCGAACTCTTCTACGCCCATCATATTTTTGGTTTCCGGCGTTTCTGGGACATGCAAAGAGATAACATCACACTTATTGAGTAGCTCACTCATGGTATGTACTTGAGTGGCATTGCCCAAAGAGAGTTTATTCTCAATGTCATAGAAATAGACATGCATACCGAGGTTTTCAGCAATAATTCCGAGCTGAGTACCAATATGACCATAACCAATAATCCCTAAGCGTTTACCGCGCGCTTCATAGGAATTGTCGGCACTTTTTTTCCAGATGCCACGATGAGCCAAAGCATTTTTCTCTGGGATACCGCGCAACAACAAGAGGATTTCGCCTAAAACCAATTCGGCCACACTGCGTGTGTTAGAAAAGGGAGCATTAAATACCGGAATACCACGTTGGGCTGCGGCCTTTAAATTAACTTGGTTGGTGCCAATACAAAAACAACCGATAGCAACCAGCTTATTAGCGGCGTTAATCACCGACTCGGTGAGATTGGTTCGCGAGCGAATACCGATAAAATGGACGTCTTTGACGGCTTCCAGTAGCTCGGCTTCTTCGAGCGAACCTTTGTGATATTCAATATTGCTGTAACCAGCAGCTTGTAAAACTTCGACGGTTGAAGGGTGTAATCCTTCCAGCAGTAAGATTTTAATTTTATCTTTTTCTAGTGAAACTTTGGCCATGATACTCGTCCTTAAATATGGGAAATGGGCTTATTGAGTGAACCACAAGTATCCCCATTCCGTTTGAAGTCACCGCTTCACGTCGTTGATGATTGCGTGATAAATCGGTCATAGAGCTATTTTTCAAATGGTTTGGGTATCAAACGTCAATTATTGGACTTGTTTTATTCAACGCAAACGTTTTCCTTGTGTGTCTTTGCTCCAATAAACTAACAAATATTTTCCGGTTTGGGTAAGAAAATTACGGAATAAGCGAGAATATTCTTTAATGAAAAGCAATAAAAACGGCACTCAAGGTGCCGTTTTTAATCAAATAACCAAAAAGGTGGTGATTTTCTCAATCTTATTCTTCGATTTTGGCACCTTGCTCGGTTCCCGTGATCACCACATCGGCACCACGATGAGCAAATAAACCATTGGTCACGACACCGGTAATCGAGTTAATTTTATCTTCCAGCGCTTTGGCTTGAGTAATGTGCAGATCGTGCACATCCAAAATAATATTACCGTTATCAGTAATCACCCCTTCACGATAGACAGGTTTTCCGCCCAATTTGCTTAATTCACGGCTAACGTAGCTACGTGCCATTGGGATAACTTCAACTGGCAGTGGAAATTTCCCTAGCACGGGAACAGCTTTACTGCCATCGACGATACAGATAAATTGTTTAGCAATCGCTGCAACAATTTTTTCTCGCGTTAAGGCCGCACCACCGCCCTTAATCATTTCGCGTTGAGCGTTGATTTCATCAGCCCCATCCACGTAAACATCTAATGCTTCAATGTCATTACAGTCATAAACTTTGATACCAAGTGCTTGGAGTTTTTCTGTTGAAGCCAATGAGCTCGAGACTGCGCCTTGAATATCATCCTTAATAGAGCCTAAGGCATCGATGAAGTGATTAACAGTTGAGCCTGTACCGACACCAACAATACTGCCTTTTTTGACATAGTTAAGTGCAGCCCAGCCGGCGGCTTTTTTCATTTCATCTTGAGTCATGCCTATCTCCTGATTGTGAGTCATTGAATGTTGATTGGTATTGAACAAGTAACCCTGCCAATACATTAACCATAAAGGGGGAATAAGGGCGAGATTATATACTCAAATGGTGTTCAGCTGTACTGAGAGAAGGCAACTATCGAGTCGTTTATGTCTACGCTGATCACGCTTTCCACTGCCAAAGTCGGGTGGGAGTGACGATTTTAGGTAATGGGACATCCCAACTTTCGTGAGGTAATTGCTCTAGATATTGGCAGTCATGCGCAAGACCAATCGGTGTGGCTCCTTGCCCAGTTACAAACCAATTAGCGAGAGTGCGATCATAATATCCTCCGCCCATCCCTAAGCGTTGACCATGAGCATCAAAGGCCACTAACGGGGTGCAAATCAGATCCAGCTGTTTCAGTGGTTGAATCAGCTGTTGATTGAGTCGCGGCTCAAGAATCGCAAAACGATTACGCACCATGGGTGTGGTCGGTTGATAACGTAAAAAAAGAAGGTGACCGGGAGAAAATGGGTGCAATACCGGTAGATAAACATATTTACCTTGGGCCCATAACCATTCAATCAGAGGTTGAGTATTTAATTCGCCATCAGTAGCCAGATATAGGGCAATATGTTGGCTTGTTTGCGCTTCAGGAAGCTCGATAAAGCGTTGGATTAAGGCTTGACTGGCTTGTTGCTGCTCGGCCTGAGACAGTTGATTGCGTCGTTGACGAATCAATCCACGCAGCTGTTGACGGGTGTGTAACATTAGGAACCCCAGAGTGCCGTTGAGGACTGTGGCCCTTGAACCAGCTGGTTCAAGGCGGATTAGCAATGGCTACCGTAGGCTTCTCGGTACAAGCCGAGCCTGCTCAATAGTGACCAAGTACCAACCCTTATGTGTTGCTTATCGGCTCAGGGACGTACATCCTCTGACAAACACTCCAGGGTAAAACTTGTGCAGATAAAAATAACACTATCCGTGTGGTACTTTATTGAGTACTGCTTGTAGCGATGCAGTCAGCTCTTCCACTCGCTCACTGATTTGTTGCTGTTGTTCATTCTGCTTTTGCCGTTCCGTTTGTAGCTCATAGCAGATATTGAGAGCGGCAATGGTAAGTAGCTTAACCTCATTAGTTACCTTAGTACGTTCAGCCATATCTTTCAATCGTTGATCGAGATCTTGTGCGGCACGTATTAACGATGCTTCTTGTCCAGAGGGACAATTGACACGCGTTGTTTTGCCTAAAATTTCAACGTCAACCGCTTGATTACTCATGATAAGTGAACTCTATTCGCGTAACTAATGATGATTCTATCTGAGCAACCATCGAGGGGCAAACTATAGGTAAAGTGGTCACAAGATTCAAGCTTTTCACGTGGATAAATAGTAATTGGTAAAGCAAACACCGACTTATTAACCAATTTGCGTTAAAGCGAAGCACAAACCCTACACTGAGGATTTTCCCGATGACCTTGAAGTGATAGGATGGCGATTATTTACCATGATGAAGTGACCATGAGCGATACAACGTTTCCCAGTTATAACCAACTAGCCAGCGAACTCCAGGCGGCATCGTTAGCGATAAATCCAGCTGAACTGCATGGTTTGATCGCAGGGATGTTAGCCGGAGGCTTAACTTTGAACGATCAAAGCTGGCAGCCGCTGCTTTTTGATTATACCAATGATGGCATGGGCTGGCCGACGAGCGCATTAGAAAAAGCCAAACAGTTATTGTTAGCGACTCAAACCGAGCTCGCCAGTGACGATTTTAAGTTAACCTTATTGGTACCGATCACCGATGATACGAATGCCTTATTTCAGTTTGCAGATGGCGTCGCTGATTGGGTTAATCACTTCATTTCTGGACTGGGTTTAATGGCCGTTACGATGTCCGGTTTATCTGCACATGCCAAAGAAGCACTGCAAGATTTAGAAGAGATTGCAAAATTAGGTATTGATGAAGAAGATGATCTCGATCAGCAAGCACAGTTACTTGAGCATGTGATTGAACATATCAAAGCGTGTGTGTTTATGTTGTACATCGAGTTCAAAGGAACCGTAAATCCTGATACCAAACCTATTGTGCATTAAGTGAGGAAGCTGTGAGAGAGGTGCAATCTTTTGATGTGATTATTGCTGGTGGTGCAATGGCGGGGTCGACATTGGCGTTAGCGCTGAACGCGTTAAGTCAGCAACCTCTATCGATCGCCATCATCGAACCGTTTCAAACGGACCATCATGCACATCCTGGGTTTGATTCTCGCTCAATTGCATTGGCTCATGGTACGGTAGAATTATTAAAAAGCTGGGGGGTGTGGGATAGCCTATATCCTTTTGCAACACCCATCTCCCAGATCCACGTTTCTGACCGCTCTTATGCTGGGATGGTTAACTTCGATTCCGCGCAGCTTGGTTTAGACGCTTTAGGGTATGTGGTCGAACTGTCTAAAGTCGGTCAACAGTACGCTGAGAAAATTAACGCCTGCGATAATATAACTTACTATTGTCCGCTTAGCGTTGAGCATGTTGAGCGGACGTCGGAACAGGTTAGCGTGACCTTATCTGATCGGCAGATAATTACAGGGAAGTTATTGGTTGCCGCCGATGGTGCGCTGTCGACATCTAGTTCCCAAATAGGATTCGTTCGCCAAGAGCATGATTTTGAACAGGTGGCCTTAATTGCCAATGTACTTTCTGATCAGGCACATCAGGGACGAGCCTTTGAACGTTTTACTTCATCTGGGCCTTTAGCGCTATTACCCATGAGTGACAATCGTTTATCGTTAGTCTGGTGCTTATCTGCCGAGCAAGCTGAACGGATGCAGCATATCTCAGACAGTGAGTTTCTTACCCAATTACAAGCGACGTTTGGTTGGCGTTTGGGGCGATTTTTACAGGTTGGACAGCGTTCTACTTACCCATTACTCCTACGTTATCATCCCCAGACTATCGCGCATCGATTTGTCACCATTGGTAATGCGGCGCAAACGCTGCATCCGATTGCAGGGCAAGGTTTTAATTTGGGGATCCGAGATATTGCCGCACTGGCGCAAGTGCTTAGCGAAGAAGATACTCGGTTGATGGGGGACTATCGCCAATTAGCGACGTTTCGTCAGCGCCGTGAAACGGATCGTCAAGCAACGATTCAATTAACGTCGACATTAGTTCATCTATTTTCTAATGATTGGCTGACATTACGAGTGGGACGTAACCTGGGATTAATGGCGATGGAAATGCTTCCCTTGCTAAAAACCCCCTTGCTCAATCGCACTTTAGGATAAAGGTAATGAATATGATGCAAAGTGTGGATATTGCCATCGTCGGTGGCGGTATGGTTGGGTTAACACTTGCGGCAGCGCTAAAAGATTCCGATTTGAGAATCGCGATCATTGAAAGTAAAGCCCCCGACACTCAGCTTGATGCTTTGCCAGACGTTCGAGTGTCTGCTTTGAGCCGCGCGAGTGAAACGGTATTGAAAAACCTTGGCGTGTGGTCGGGGATCCTCGCTCGTCGAGCGACACCATACTTGGGTATGGAAGTGTGGGAGCAAGATAGCTTCGCTCAGATAGCGTTTTCTGCGCAGCAGATTACCCAGCCCAACCTTGGGCACATTGTTGAAAATAGAGTCATTCAGTTGGCACTGCTGGATGAAGTAAAAAAACAATCCAATGTCAGTTTATATATGCCAGCCAATTGCCAACAATTGGCTATTGGTGAGAATGAAGCGTGGCTAACTCTCAGTGATGGCCAAGCGTTGACCGCGAAACTGGTCGTGGGGGCGGATGGTGCTCACTCTTGGGTGCGTCGCCAAGTCGATATCCCCTTAACGTATTGGGATTACGGGCATCATGCTTTGGTTTCTAACGTGCGCACTGAACTGGCGCATCAGGCGATGGCTCGACAAATTTTCACTCCCCAAGGGCCGTTAGCCTTTTTGCCGATGAGTGAAGAGCACATGAGTTCGATTGTGTGGTCAACTGAATCGAGTCGTGCGCAGCGATTGATGGCGCTAGATGATCTGGAATTTAATAAAGCACTGACGGTTGAGTTTGACGCTCGTCTTGGGCGATGTGAAGTCGTCGGAATACGACATGTGATTCCTTTGACGGCGCGTTATGCTCGTGATTTTGCTAGACCGCGTATCGCGTTAGTGGGTGATGCGGCGCATACGATTCATCCTCTTGCTGGGCAGGGCGCTAATTTGGGGCTACTTGATGCGGCAAGTTTAGCTGAGCATATACTGATCACTTGGCAGCAAGGATTTGATATTGGCCATCATCGCCATTTACGACCTTACGAACGTTGGCGTAAAGCAGAAGCCGCCAAAATGCTTGCTAGTATGCAAGGTTTTAAAGAATTATTTTCCGGGAGTCATCCGGCTAAGAAATGGCTGCGTGGTATGGGCATGCATTTGGCTGGTCAGCTTCCCGGGGGGAAACAGATGATGATGATGCATGCGCTTGGTTTAAAAGGTGAACTACCTAAAATTGCCCAGTGCTTTAATGCGGATCATCACCGTGATCACAACCCATGTCGCTAGCGGAGCGGTTCGCTGAACCAGAGTTTCGCGTGTCGATGACGCATAAAAAAAGGGTTGGCCTTAAAGCCAACCCTTTTTCGATGAATGAGGTAATGAGGGAATTAAGCGTAAGCACAACGTAAGCGACGGATTTCTTGGTTGACCTCATTGACGGTCTGGAAATGTCGTTGTTCAGCACGTTCAGGTAAAATCAGTTTTCCATGGTCAAACTCAAATCGACCGACACCGTAGATATAGATTCTTCCTTTAAAAAGACGACTTACGTGCTTAGCAATCATACTGGGTGTATAGCGCTTAAACAGTCTCATATTTCGATCCTTTCTTTGTTTCCATATTAGTAAGTATAAGTTAAATCACAGAAAAATAGTGTGATGAAGGCAGCTATACTTACTGCATTGACTGACGAGTTTAATAATTTGCCGTACTACCTATCCCGTTTCGGTTGATGATCATTTGGCGATAGGATAGACCATGGTTTAGGTATCGACAGCAGTAATGATTTTTTTGTGGCACCTATTGAGCCAAATGAATATGACAGTAATAAGAATAGCGGAAGAAAATAAAAACGAGTGATAGGTGAGTGATTTTTTTGTAAAAAACGCCCGCAAGGTTGCGGGCTAAATAATCACAGATGCATTACACACAAAGCGAGTTACAGGCAAACCCTGCTAATCACTTTTTACTGACGATGCTACTGAACACTTAATCGGTACTTTGATATCAAGTGAACGGACTGACCTTCATCAGTAAAATTAGGGTAACTGAAAATTACACCATTAACTATTTATGATTGAAAAGTGATTTAATATTCACGTGGATACACTGAATAATTTAGGTGTGATCACACTATTTTGACCATGAATAGCGCTAATCGCGAACAATATCTGCAAATTGAGGTTGGCATAATTTCACTAAGTCATTCAGTGCTAACGCTATCCCAGCATACGCTGAGCCACTGCTGATGGTTACCAGCGTGTGTTGCATTAATGAATAATCAAAAATAATCGGCAGCGATAGGCTCAAGCATAATGGAGTGACGGTCCCTATCGTATAGCCTGTTAACGCTTCAACTTGAGATCGGTCGACACAAGTCACTCTTCGCCAATCCAATATTTTGCGAACTAGCTTAGGGTCGACAGAGCGATCACCTGGTACACAAGCTAAAGCTAAGCGGTTACTCATGTCGCGCAATAAAAGACATTTGACCATTTGACTAGGATGGATGCCGCGCTGACGAGCGGCATCTTCGATGCTGATTGCGGCTGACTGATGGTGCAGTAGCTGATGATCGATTCCTTGTTGCTCTAGATAGCGGATGATTGGGGTTGAAAGTGGTTTAAGCATTATCCAGTGAATAAGGTAAAGGTTGCAGTGTCCAACGTGTCTCTGGCTGAGACTTGATGCGTAACAGAGTATCAGCCTCTAGGTTATTAGGCAGAACGATTAATCCGATGGCACGCTGATCAGTAAAGGTGTAATGAGCCATGAGCACTCCAGCGCTGCGCCAGTTATCACCAACCGCTCGCTCTAATTCTATGCTTTGATTGGCGTTTAACGGCTGATGGATATCACCGGCGACCAGACATAAAGCCCGTTTGTTGATCCCACGATATTTGGCTCGTGCTACGGTTTCTTGCCCGGTATAGCAACCTTTATTAAAACTGATGCCACCTAAAGCCTGTAAGTTTAACGCTTGCGGGATATGTTCATTTTGCTGCTCTTGAGTGACGATCGGCAGTGCTTCTTGAATCTCAAAACGAGTCCAGATCTCTGAGTTGACCCGTTGGGCCGGTATGCTTTCCAGTAAGGCTTCTACAGAATCCGGCTTAACTAACAGTAACCAACGTTGAGCACTGATTTTTACCGCTGTGCCTTGCTCTAAAACGCGTACGTCATCGCGACAATCATTGAATTGGTTGAGCCACAGCTCAGCTTGTTTCCCGATCAGGCCTAAAGCGACATCTTGGCTTTGCTCGATGGTCACTTTAGAAAAAATCGCGTACTTTTTGAGTTCTCGTAATTCGACGTCAACCGCTGAAGCGGGTTGGAACATGGCGTAGCCATCTCGATGATGAAATAAACGAAAAGCGCTCCATACTTTGCCTTTCGCGTCGCAGTGGGCGCCGTAAACCATTTGTTGTGCAGGTAATGCAACCACATTACAGGTGAGCTGTCCTTGTAAGTAAGGTTTACTGTCGATGCCTGAAACGTAGATTGCGGCCCATTGTTCGAGATGGGTCACCATCAATTCAGGCAATCGATCGTTGGCGGTCACTAAAAGAGGGGTAAATGTATTTTTCCAGCTCATATCCTTCACCTAACTGAAATGATTTTCACTATGTTAATCTGGATCAAGTTTTTTGTCAGCTTGAATAGGGACTGTGACTAAGCTACTAGTTGTATTGAGGGTTGCTTGTTACACTTGCTGAAAATCTACCTAAGGTGAGGAAAGTCGATGTACACTACGCAAGAGAAAGCACGAGTGAAATGGGCATGCCGTCGTGGCATGTTAGAGCTTGATGTGGTTGTCATGCCCTTTTTCGAGGAGTGTTTTGAAGCCTTGAGTGAATCAGAACAGCAAGATTTTGTCTCTTTACTTGAGTGCGATGATCCGGATCTTTTTACTTGGATCATGGGGCATGGTCGCTCAGAAAATCTCGGTCACGCTGCCATGGTAGACAAGATTGTCGCTTATAATCTCAGCAAAGTCCGTTAAGCTTGCTTTAACTCCTTCCCTGTTTGCCCATATTACCGCGTGGTGTCTGTTGATGCTGCTGATATGGGCATTATTAATTTCACCCATCCCTCTCGTGGCCGCAGTGGTTATTCTGTGTTATTGGTTAAAGACGCCTTTATTAGATTGGCTGCCAGTCACCTTGTCAGAAGAGATCGAGATTGATTTTTCCGGACGGCTACGATGGGCAGACCAAGAGTTTTCCTACCAAGGTGTATCGTTATTATATCGAGGATTATTCATTCGTTTTTATGGTCGACAGCGATCAGTACTCTTATGGCGAGATAGCTGTTCTGAAACGGATTATCGTCAGTTGCTGGGGCGCTTAAAACGGGAGCACTCAGGCTCCCGTTGACGCTATCATCTTGGTGAGAGAATGGTTGGGCCACTTTTTTCTAGTGGTTGCGGATAGTCTAACGTGTAGTGTAACCCTCGGCTCTCTTTGCGTTGCATCGCACAGCGGACCATGAGCTCTGCGACCTGCAATAAGTTACGCAGCTCAAGGAGGTTATTGGATACTCGGAAATGGCTGTAGTATTCATGGGTTTCTTGCTGCAATAACTGAATGCGTCGTAAAGCTCGTGCTAAGCGTTTATCGGTACGAACAATGCCCATGTAATCCCACATAAATAGACGGAGTTCATGCCAATTGTGTTGAATGACGACTTCTTCATCCGAGCAAGTCACTTTACTTTCATCCCAATGAGGTAGTGACGGTGGCATCTGGGCTTGAGGATGCTGACGTAAAATATCCTGCGCCGCAGACCAAGCATAAACCACACACTCTAACAAAGAGTTAGACGCCATGCGGTTGGCACCATGCAAGCCGGTATAACTGACTTCACCAATCGCATACAACTGTTTAAGATCGGTCTGGCCCTGTTGATTGATAACCACACCACCACAGGTGTAATGAGCCGCTGGGACAATCGGGATCGGTTCTTTGGTCATATCAATGCCCAAATCCATCAGTCGGCTATGTATGGTTGGAAAATGCTTCTCTATAAACTCAGCAGGCTTATGGCTGATGTCAAGATACATACAATCAGCGCCTAAGCGTTTCATCTCATAGTCGATGGCTCGAGCGACGATATCCCGTGGGGCTAGTTCGGCCCGCGGATCAAAATCGGTCATAAAGCGGCTGCCATCGGGGCGACGTAAATAAGCGCCTTCACCGCGCAGTGCTTCGGTAAGCAGGAAATTACGAGCCTCTGGATGATACAAACACGTTGGATGAAATTGGTTAAATTCCAGATTGGCGACTCGGCAACCCGCGCGCCATGCCATTGCGATACCATCTCCCGAAGAGACGTCTGGATTTGAGGTGTATTGATATACCTTTGATGCTCCGCCGGTCGCGAGCACAACAAATTTAGCTCGAATCGTCTCAACGTGTTCATCGTTACGATTCCAGACATAAGCCCCGACCACTTTATCCGCATCGCCACCAATTTTATCTTCGGTGATCAAATCGAGCGCATTGTAGCGCTCAAACAGGCGAATATTAGGATGATGGAGAATATTATCTTGCAGCGAGGTTTGCATCGCCATGCCGGTGGCGTCAGCGGCGTGCAAAATACGTCGATGGCTATGACCACCTTCACGGGTTAAATGGTAACGTGGCTGCCCCGCGGGATCGTTCTCTTCTCTATCAAAAGGAACGCCGCCATCGATCAGCCACTGAACACACGCTTTGGCATGCTCAGCGATAAATTGTACCGTCTCTTGGTCGCAGATCCCTGCGCCAGCGATCAGCGTGTCTTGCACATGAGATTCGATACTATCGGATTCGTCAAACACCGCCGCAATACCGCCTTGTGCGTAATAGGTCGCCCCTTCACTACGAGGTCCTTTGCTCAATACAATCACATGACAGTGCTCGGCTACTTGCAGCGCTAAAGATAAGCCTGCCGCGCCACTACCTACTATCAATACGTCGCATTGATGTTCTCGAGAGTCGTTCATAAGATGGTTTACTTCCTGAATTTTAAGTGGAACACGCCCACTTGAAATTAAACTAAAGCTGACAAGGTATTTACTTGTTGTAAACGTGACTAACCTTTAAGATCTTTATACCTTGCTGCCTATACCTCAAGTAATCTAACTTAGGTATCCGTTGTTCATTACAGCATAATGCGCAGCGTAAAGGAAAATTTTACCTGGCATTGAACTTTCTGTGTGTAATTGAGTCACAATAGTGCTCATGTAAGCAGTGGTGTCAAGCAAGCATTCTGCATAATTAGAGCCCATATCTGAGAAGGTAGGGGGATAACAATAGGAGTAACCGCTCGAATGAACGAGCAGCTGACCGATCAAGTGTTGATTGAGCGAGTTCAGAACGGAGATAAGCAGGCATTTAATCTTTTGGTGTTGAGATACCAAAATAAAGTGTGCAATCTTATTTCGCGGTATGTGAGCAACGCTGGAGACGTGCCCGATGTCGCACAAGAAGCGTTTATTAAAGCGTATCGTGCGATTCCGACGTTTCGCGGTGAGAGTGCGTTTTATACTTGGTTATATCGCATTGCTGTCAATACTGCGAAAAATCATATCGTCGCTCAAAGCCGCCGGCCACCCGCGAATGATATTGATGCTGAAGACGCTGAATTTTACGAAACTAATAATGCATTAAAAGAAATATCGAACCCTGAAAACATTACGCTGTCCAAAGAGTTGAAGCAGGCGGTGTTTAATGCGATAGAGGCGTTGCCTGAAGATTTAAAAACTGCGATGACGTTGCGAGAGCTGGAAGGTTTAAGCTACGAAGAGATCGCCGAAGTCATGGATTGCCCCGTTGGTACGGTGCGTTCTCGTATCTTCCGTGCTCGTGAAGCGGTTGAAAAGCGGATTAAACCGCTTTTGTAACCGATAATGAGCAATAAACATGGTGAAAATAATGGCTGACAAAGAAAAGCTTTCAGCGCTTATGGATGGCGAAGTGGTCGATAAATCGTTGTTACAAACGATCGCTCACGATGATGAAAGTCTCGATACGTGGAAAAACTACCACTTGATCGGTGATGTCATGCGTGGCGATGCCCCCGTGAGTTCAGAATGGAATATTGCTGGAAGCGTCGCTTTCGCTCTAGAAAATGAACCAGCTCATACTCGGTTAAGCGCCGTCACAACAAGTGAATCTGCTGAGCCTCGACTTGAGGAGCAGCCTTCAGCGCAAAAAGCTCGTCGTCAGTTGCCTGCTTGGCTTAGTCAGCTTGGACAAGTGGCGATTGCGGCCAGTGTGTCGTTAGCGGTGATTATTGGTGTTCAGCAATACGGTGGCAGCGATACTGTTGGCGCGCAAGATGATCAAATTCCGGTTTTACAGACAATCCCATTTTCAGGCAGCGCTGAGCCAGTGAGTTTGACGCGTGATTCCGTCAATCGACACTCCAGTAATGAAGCCAGCATGCAAGAGCAGCGTCGGCGAATTAATGCGTTACTGCAAGATTACGAACTACAGCTAAGATTAAACAGTGATAATCTAGCCCCTCACACTCACCTAACTGAACCGGTAGTGGAATGAAAAAAATCCTGATCAGTGTGCTGGCACTGTTCAGTTTGCATGTAACTCAGGCCTTTGCAGAGGAATTATCTGCGGAGGCTTTGTTGCATCAGATGAACGACGCAAGTCAGCATCTTAATTATGAACTCTCTTATATTCTGCTGAAGAAAAACAGCATTGAGCCTTTGCTGTATCGTCACGCTCGGCAAGATGACCAACAATTTGCACATTTAATTTATCTGAGCGGTCCTGTACGAGAAGTGATTCGCCGTGGTAATGAAGTCAGCTACATCGAACCCGGTGTTGAGCCTTTTACGATTGAATCTGGCACTATGGTCGCGCCAACCATTCCGATGCTCAACAGTGATGTCGCTAAGCTTGGTCAATACTATGATTTTGTTAAGATGGGGCGCGCTCGTGAAGCAGGAGCGGCCTGCCAAGTCTTGCGGATTGTACCTAAAGATGGTTTGCGCTATTCCTATGTACTGTGGATAGATGAACACAGCTCGCTGCCTTTACGTGCCGATTTAGTTGATCGCGATGGAGAAGTGCTTGAGCAGTACCGCACTATCTCTTATTCAATTAATGATCAATTGGCTACGCTAATGTCTGGACTGAATAAGGTTCAACTGCCTGAAGTGTTGTCATTGCCTAAAGGCAATATTCAGCAAACTTTTTGGACCGTGGGTTGGAAGCCTGATGGGTTTCAACCTCTTGAGTTAAATCGCTATCGGATGGCGATGACAGAGCGTTTAGTCGAGAGCCAGATGTTTTCCGACGGTCTGTTTAATTTTTCTGTGTATGTCTCCGTTCGTGATGACCATTCGCTCAAAGGCCAGTTGGTTCGGCAAGGTCGACGTACCTTACACAGTGTGATTAATGGCGATAACGAAATTTCCGTGGTCGGTGATATTCCTCCAGCAACTGCGCAGCGTATTGCTCAATCGATCACGTTTAGTCGTACTGAGGCCTCACCATGATGACTGCGCTAGCCACCGTGACTGAGGTAAAGCCCCAACCCAGTGGTTATCTCGTTGCGTTGAGTTGTGATCAGCAAACCAGCTGTAACCAATGTACTTCGGTTAAAAGCTGTGGAACAGGTATTGTCTCAAAAGCGATAGGCAATAAAGCCTTATTTTGGCGCTTAGTGACCGATAAACCAGTCACCATCGGACAAATCGTCGAGATTGGTTTACCCGAAAAAAGCCTGCTGCAGTCGGCAGCCTTGGTCTACTTAGTCCCACTATTGATGATGATTGTGGGAGCGGTATTGGGAGAACTGTGGTTTGCGTCATTGTTAGGGGCATCGGAAGGCATCGTGATTGCTTGTGCGCTACTGTTTATGGGCTTAGGCGTTGTGATTGCAAAATATTTTTCTACTCAGTTAGAAAATGACTCATCACAGCAGGTGATCTTGCTGCGTGTCCTTGGTGAGCCGATCGCCTAAATTATGGTGCGAAGCCTAGCGAAATTGGGTAGAATCGGCCAACTTAAATGAAATGCCACTTCGGTGGCGTTTCTTATTCCCTAATCAGCAAAGAGTTTAGTCATCCCAAGCCTATGAAGCACATTCGTAACTTTTCGATCATCGCCCATATTGACCATGGTAAATCGACGTTATCTGACCGATTAATCCAAGTTTGTGGCGGATTAACCTCGCGTGAAATGTCAGAGCAAGTTCTTGATTCCATGGATCTTGAGCGTGAACGTGGTATCACCATCAAAGCGCAGAGTGTGACACTCGATTATCTCGCTAAAGATGGCCAAACCTATCAGCTTAACTTTATTGATACTCCGGGACACGTTGACTTCTCTTATGAAGTATCGCGCTCCCTTGCCGCTTGTGAAGGTGCCCTGTTGGTGGTGGATGCTGGTCAAGGGGTTGAAGCTCAAACCTTGGCTAACTGTTACACGGCCATTGAAATGGATCTCGAAGTGGTGCCGATCCTTAATAAAATCGATCTACCAGCGGCTGAGCCTGAGCGGGTTGCGGAAGAGATCGAAGACATTGTCGGGATTGATGCGATCGATGCCGTTCGTTGTTCCGCTAAAACCGGTTTAGGTGTCGATGATGTATTAGAGAAAATTGTTTCTCAAATACCGTCACCAGAAGGGGACCCTGAGGCACCCTTACAGGCGTTGATCATTGACTCTTGGTTTGATAACTACCTTGGTGTGGTTTCTTTAGTGCGTATCAAAAATGGCTGCTTGAAGAAAAACGACAAGATCAAAGTCATGAGCACTGGCCAAATCTGGGGCGTGGATCGAATTGGTATCTTTACTCCAAAACAGGTGGATACCAACGGATTGGGTTGTGGTGAAGTAGGCTGGGTCGTCTGCGGTATTAAAGATATTTTAGGTGCTCCCGTTGGTGATACATTAACGCTCGCCAAGAATGGCAGTGAAAAGCCATTACCGGGTTTTAAGAAAGTAAAACCACAAGTCTACGCAGGACTTTTCCCTGTTTCATCGGATGATTATGAAAACTTCCGTGATGCTTTGGGTAAATTGAGCCTCAATGATGCGTCACTGTTTTATGAACCAGAAACGTCTGCGGCGCTAGGGTTTGGTTTCCGTTGTGGCTTCTTAGGAATGCTGCACATGGAGATCATCCAAGAGCGTTTAGAACGTGAGTACGATCTGGACTTGATCACGACGGCACCAACCGTTGTCTATGAAGTGCTTAAAACTGATAAAGAGACACTCTACGTTGATAGTCCGGCGAAATTACCAGCGATCAATGACATAGAAGAAATTCGTGAACCGATTGCGCGTTGTAATATCTTAGTGCCATCGGATTACCTAGGTAGTGTGATTACCTTATGTATTGAAAAACGCGGTACTCAGGTGGATATGATTTATCATGGTAACCAAGTGGCGTTGACTTACGATATTCCTATGGCAGAAGTGGTTTTAGACTTCTTTGACCGTTTGAAATCGACATCACGTGGTTATGCATCACTGGATTATGGTTTCCAACGTTTTGAAGAATCGAGCATGGTTCGAGTCGATGTACTCCTTAACGGAGAGAAAGTCGATGCGTTGGCAATCATCACCCATAAAGATCTTGCTCAAAATCGTGGTCGTCAGTTGGTCGAGAAAATGAAAGAGTTCATTCCTCGTCAGATGTTTGATATCGCAATTCAAGCGGCGATTGGCAACCATATTATTGCCCGTTCAACGGTTAAGCAGTTACGTAAAAACGTATTAGCGAAATGTTACGGTGGTGATATTAGCCGTAAGAAAAAACTGTTGAAGAAGCAGAAAGAAGGTAAGAAACGCATGAAGCAGATTGGTAACGTAGAGTTACCACAAGAAGCGTTCTTGGCTATCTTGCACGTAGGTAAAGATTAATCTTTTACTCGTGCGTTCAGCATTTGCTCTCAAGTGAAAGGGTCTTGGCCCTTTCACTTTCGTATTTTTAGATAAGGGAAGTCAATGGCGAATACATTTTCACTCATTTTGGTGATCGTTACTCTCGTGACCGGGATCATCTGGGCGTTGGAAAAGTGGCTGTGGTCAAAAAAACGTCTACAAAAACAAGCTCAAGTGCAGAACGAAACCAATGGGATTGATGCGGCAGTGGTTAGCAAAATCGCGCCACAACCTTGGTGGGTAGAAAATGCGGTCTCGATTTTTCCAGTGATCGCTTTTGTCTTAGTATTACGCTCGTTTATTTTTGAACCATTTCAAATCCCATCCGGCTCGATGATGCCAACGTTATTGGTTGGGGATTTTATTCTGGTTGAAAAATACGCCTATGGTCTTAAAGATCCTGTATGGCGCACACAATTAGTGGAAACTGGCAAGCCTGAGCGCGGCGATGTGGTGGTGTTTAAATACCCACCTAACCCAAGTATTGACTATATTAAGCGTGTGGTTGGCATGCCGGGCGATATTGTTCGCTACAGCCCGACGAAAGAGATTTGCATTCAGACTCAACAAGATTCCCGTTGCCAAACGGTGAAATTATCTAATGTGCTTGAAAGCGAATTTGTACAGAATAATATTCCATTAATGCAGATGGATGAACAGCTGGGCCAGCAGGCACACAGTATTTTAGTTAACCCGTTACGGATGGATAATATTCGAGATTATCAACCTCGCGCGGGTGTTAATGAGTGGATTGTTCCACAAGGACACTATTTTGTGATGGGTGATAACCGTGACAATAGTGCTGACAGCCGTTTTTGGGGCTTTGTACCAGAAGAAAACTTAGTGGGTAAAGCCGTTGCTATTTGGATCAGTTTTGAATTTGAACGATCTGCAGATAGCATCTTGCCAGCTTGGATCCCAACCGGAGTGCGATTTAATCGTATAGGTGGCATTAATTAGGTCAGCATTTCGCTGATCCGTAACACATCGAGAGAGCATGAATTCTCCAATTAATAGATTAGAACCCAAACTCGGTTATCAATTTAATGATCCCGAGTTTATGGAATTGGCGCTTACCCATCGTAGCGCCAATGGTAAACACAATGAACGTCTTGAGTTTCTGGGCGATTCAATTTTAAGTTTTGTCATTGCTGACGAATTATATCGTCGCTTTCCTAAGATCAATGAAGGTGATATGAGCCGCATGCGTGCCACACTCGTACGCGGAAATACCCTTGCGGAGTTAGGCCGAGAATTTGGCTTGGGAGATTACTTAAAATTAGGTCCAGGTGAACTGAAAAGCGGTGGTTTTCGTCGTGATTCAATTTTAGCTGATGCCGTAGAAGCGATTATCGGTGCGATTTATCTGGATAGTGATATCGAGATGGTGCGCGGTATTATCTTAAATTGGTATCAGCCGAGATTGGATGCCATCAAACCCGGCGTATCGCAAAAAGATCCTAAAACGCGTTTACAAGAGTTTTTACAAGGTAAACGTAGCCCGCTCCCTATCTATATTGTGACTAATATTAAAGGGGAAGCACACAACCAAGAGTTTACGGTATCGTGTGATGTTGCTGGCATTGCCACACCCGTTATAGGTAAAGGCACTAGCCGACGTAAAGCCGAACAAGCAGCGGCTGAAACCGCTCTGGAGCAATTAAACCATGGCTGATAAAGAATTCGATATTGATGCGTACTTTTCATCAGATCAACAACTGAGCTCATCACCGGATAACCAACATTGTGGTTTTATCGCTATTGTTGGTCGCCCTAACGTTGGTAAATCGACGCTGTTAAATAATATTCTTGGGCAAAAAATTTCCATTACCTCACGTAAACCACAGACCACTCGCCATCGTATTATGGGTGTAGACACTAAGGGCGATTATCAAGCGGTTTATGTTGATACTCCCGGGCTGCATATTGAAGAAAAGCGGGCGATCAACCGTTTAATGAATCGTGCCGCCAGTAGCTCACTCAGTGATGTCAATTTAGTACTGTTTGTGGTTGATGGGACGCACTGGACTGCCGATGATGAGATGGTGCTCAATAAACTGCGTCAAGCCAATTTCCCGGTCGTGCTGTGCATCAATAAGGTCGATAACGTCAAAGATCGTAACGATGTGATGCGACACATGCAGGATCTTTCCAGCTTGATGAACTTTGTCGATATTGTGCCTATTTCGGCTAAGTTGGGGAAAAATATTGATGTGCTCCATCAGCATGTTCGTCATCATTTACCGAAAGCAACGCACCATTTCCCTGAAGAGTATGTGACCGATCGTTCACAGCGTTTTATGGCTTCGGAAATTATCCGCGAGAAATTAATGCGCTTTACGGGGGAGGAATTACCTTACTCGGTTACCGTAGAGATTGAGCGTTTTGATTACAACCCAGAAACCGATGGTTTCCATATTAATGCCCTGATTTTGGTCGAACGGATTGGCCAGAAAAAAATGGTCATTGGTAAAAAGGGTGAGAAAATCAAAACCATTGGTCGTGAAGCCCGTCTCGATATGGAAGAGTTGTTTGGACGTAAAGTCTATTTAGAAACGTGGGTCAAAGTGAAATCTGGTTGGGCTGATGATGAGCGAGCTTTACGTTCATTAGGCTATATTGACGATTTATAAATCGTTTCTGGTGGGTTAAACGGCGCACCAGAAGATGATCCACAATGAGCTTAACGAATAAGACAGAGTCGCTTTATGCGGCTCTTTGCATCGTACATTTGGCCTTCTACGCTGTACTTTGATTGGAGTGGTTGGTGTCGTTATGATTGATGGTTTTCAGCGTTGCTTTGTCCTTAATCGCCGTCCTTATAGCGAATCAAGCTTAATTTTAGATGTATTTAGTGAAGAGTATGGTCGATTAACGTTGATGGCGAAGGGGGCTCGTGGCAAGCGCTCTCAGCTTAAAGGCGCTTTACAGCCGTTTACTCCACTATTGCTGAAATGGTCTGGCAACAGCACCATGAAGACATTACGTCAGGCTGAGTCGATAAGCTTAGGTCTTCCTTTAAGTGGCATCAGTCTCTACTCGGCGATGTACGTCAATGAATTGGTCGGCCGGGTCTTGGTGAATGACGTTCCCAGTCCCGCACTATTTCATGATTATTTGTTTGCGCTGACTGAGTTAGCGCAAAGTGATAATCCTGAGCCAGCCTTGCGTCGTTTCGAACTGGCATTATTGTCCTCTCTTGGCTATGGCGTTGATTTTTTACATTGTGCGGGCACCGGTGAGCCAATCACTCCGACGATGACCTATCGTTATCGTGAACAAAAAGGCTTTATTGCATCGGTAAGACGCGATAATTTAACCTTTTATGGCGATGAGCTGATTGCGATCAGTGAGCGACGCTTTACCACCAAAAATCAATTGCAAGCCGCAAAGCGCTTTACACGTATCGCCTTAAAGCCGTATCTTGGCGGCAAACCTTTAAAAAGTCGGGAGTTGTTCCGACCCACAACGCTATCTAGAGCACGGAGTATAGAAACATGAGCTCAATTCTTTTAGGTGTCAATATTGACCACGTTGCTACGTTACGTAACGCGCGTGGTACCCGTTACCCTGATCCGGTGCATGCGGCAGAGATCGCTGAGCGAGCGGGAGCGGATGGCATTACCATTCACCTGCGAGAAGATCGTCGTCATATTCAAGACCGTGATGTGCGTATTTTGCGCGAAACCTTGCAAACGCGGATGAACCTTGAGATGGCGGTGACCGATGAGATGCTCGAAATCGCTTTAAACACTCAGCCTGAATTTGTTTGCTTGGTACCAGAAAAGCGTGAAGAACTGACCACTGAAGGCGGTCTGGACGTACTAGGACAGTTAGAGAAAGTGAAAGCCGCGACCGAAAAACTGACCGCTGCAGGAATTAAAGTTTCTCTATTTATCGATGCCGATCGTGAGCAAATTGACGCAGCAAAAGCATGTGGTGCCCCTTTTATTGAATTGCACACTGGGCATTATGCAGAAGCCTCTAATGAGACAGAGCAGCAAAATGAATTGAAAAAAATCGCGGCAGCGGCAGCCTACGCCAGTGATCTTGGCATTACGGTCAATGCCGGACATGGTTTGACGTACCACAACGTAGCGGCAATTGCTGCTATCCCTGAAATTTATGAGCTGAACATTGGTCATGCGATTGTAGGCCGAGCGGTGTTTGATGGTTTGAGTAAAGCGGTTGCAGATATGAAAGCCATCATGGATAACGTACGTCGTTAATCGTCGATGATTGTAGGCTTAGGAACAGACATTACTGAGATTGAACGCATTGAGAAGGTGCTTACCCGCAGTGGTAGTGCCTTTGCTGCGCGGATCCTCACCCCTGAAGAGCAGGTTAAATGTGCGGCTTTAAAACAGCCCGCGCGCTTTTTAGCCAAACGTTTTGCCGCCAAAGAAGCGGCGGCCAAAGCCTTAGGTACTGGGATCGCCAATGGTGTCACGTTCCATGATTTTCAAATCACCAACGATACCCAAGGTAAACCTCATCTAACTCTTCATGGCCGAGCGCAGCAACTCGCCGAAGCCATGCAAGTCACATCCATTCATCTATCGCTTTCCGATGAGCGACATTATGCTGTCGCTACGGTGATTTTTGAGTCATTGGTGCCTTCGAATTAACCGCCTATCTCCACTACGCGTACTAGTGAAGGTATTGTGGCGCTTCGCTGAGTAGCTTCTCCATTTCATCTTGCAGCTCAAATAATTCTGGTTCGATATCACTGAGTTGGCTCCCTGAGCGCAACATGTGTTCCAAGGTTGCACAGATGGCTTTTAGTGATGGCGTACCGCTGTAAGAGCAGCTACCGTGTAGTTTATGGATATGATGCAGTAAATCGTCTAACGCATATTGATCATCTTGCTGTGCTTGATTCACCACTTGAATCACATCAGGAAGATAATTGACCAACAGTTGTAGCATCTCTTTAGCTAAGTCTTCTTTGCCTGCGGCTTGCTTTAAGGCCAGTGGCCAATCAATCACCATTGAAGAGGATAGATTGGCGGTAGAGTGGGGCGAGAGGATCGGCTCTGCTTGATGGTGGCTCAAGGGAAGTTTCTCTACACCATGAGTTAAGTGGGTTGGACTCCAGTGCACCAGTACTTGTTGTAAAATATGCTCCTCAATCGGTTTGGTTAGGTAATCGTCCATGCCCGCTTTTAGCAGCCGATCTCGCTCTCCGGCCATGGCGTGTGCGGTTACCGCAATAATCGGTGTGGTGGCATTGATCGGTAACTGTTTAATTGCTTTACAAGCGCTAACCCCATCCATATGTGGCATCTGAATATCCATTAAAATGATATCAAAGGCGCGCAGCGTCGCTTGCTCCACTGCGCTTATTCCATCGCTGCAAGTGACCACCTGTGCAACCCTTTCCTGCAGTAGGGCGCTGATCAGTTTTAAGTTGGCTGGGTTGTCATCAACCGCCATCACGGTCAAGGGCAGTTTATCTATTTCACGCGGTTGCTCGATAGGCATCGCTCGTGTCGGCTGATGAGCTAATAAGGTTTGCAATAGTTTGCGGCGTGACAACGGTTTAGTGACGCATTGTACCGGATAATGCTTCATCAGTTGATCTGCCAACGCCAGCTCGGTACTTGGTGTACCAATAATGACATGTGGTGCAGATTGCAGTGCTTGTTGAATCCATTGCTCCACGATGGTGCTGTCGGTTTCTTTCGTTGGCGATAAATTCAGTAAAATATAGTCGTAGTGTTCCGATTCTTCAGGCATCGATGAGCGATAGGTAACGCTTAACCCGGCTTGCACTAACTGCTGCTGAACAATAGAAGCGGCCTGCATATTAGGTTCAACAAGTAATAACTGTTTATCTAATAGCGCCTGCGGATCGACCCAATCACTGATTGGCATGGTTGTCGCAGGTAAACGCAGCGTAAACCAGAATGTCGAACCTTGATGCAGCCGGCTGGTTAAACTGATTTCGCCGCCCATTTGCCCGACTAACTTTTGCGTGATGACTAAGCCCAAACCTGTGCCACCGTAACGACGCGAAATGCTCGCATCCGCTTGACTAAAGGCTTGGAAGAGCTGGGCCTGCTGACGTTCTGAAATGCCGATTCCGGTGTCGCGGACCATAAACTGCAACTCAACCATATCATCCCGTTGTGAGCGCATTTCGACGCTGATATCAATGTTGCCACGTTCGGTAAACTTAATCGAGTTGCCGACTAAATTGGTTAAGACTTGTTGAATGCGCAGTGGATCGCCGACGAGGCCTAACGGGATCTTTGGATCAACTTTGAGCGTGATTTCTAAGCCTTTTTCATGGGCGCTGGTGGCCTGGAGATTAACCACTTCTTCTAAGGTTTCTTGAAATTCAAAAGGAATATTTTCCAGAGCGAGCTTACCCGCTTCGAGTTTTGAGAAATCAAGGATGTCATTAATGATGGTTAATAAGTTATTGGCTGATTTTTCAATGGTTTGAAGGTAGTCAGTTTGACTGTTGGTTAACTGGGTTTTCAGCATTTGACGCGTAAAGCCGATCACCCCATTGAGCGGAGTACGCAGTTCGTGTGACATATTGGCTAAAAACTCAGATTTAATTCGAGCGGCTTCTTGAGCGCGCTTTTTGGCAATATCCAGTTCAACGTTTTGGATCTCTAATTGCTCAAGGGTTTCACGCAGATCTGAGGTGGCTTGATCAATACTGTGTTGCATTTCTACATGGTATTCGGATAGCGAGACCGCCATGGCATTAATGCCTTTACGTAGCGAGTCCAACTCACCATGCATTTTCCCTTCAATTCGAACATCTAAATGGCCGCGCCGAATGCGGTCAACCATGTTTTTCATATGGGTAATGGGACGAGTCACGTCGTGCATGAGGCGAACGGCGAAAACGCTAGAGAGCACTAAGCCCATAATTAATACTAAGCAGGCGGAGAAAATCTCTTGATATTGTTGTAAACGCAACGAGGAGAGATCTAATTCAATGGCAATATAACCCAGTACCGGTACCGATCGCGCGCTGTTGGTATTATCTTCGAGTAGGCGACTTTCTGCCAAAATCGGTGTACGGAGAATCAGGGTGTTATCATGTTGCTGAGCGCTGCCGAGGACGGGGATCGGTTGCTCTTTAGGGTACATCAAGCTTTCAAAGTTGGGATGAAAGTTGGAGGTAACAAATAACTCATGGCGAGCATCGAATACCGCAATACTGCGTACTAATTTGGAATGTTTACGATGAGCATAACTAATGATCCGTCGTACCGATTCTCTACTTTGGTTTTTTAACGCTTCTTCGCTGGCAATCGCCAGTGGTTCAATGATACTTGCCCCAGAATTGAGAACCTGAACTTCCAAATCGTGGTAACGATTGAATGAGAATAAAGCGCTAAGCAGTAACCCAATAATTAAGGTTGGTGCTAAAGTCAGGGTAATAACACGCGCACGTAAGCCATATTTGGTCATTATTGTCTAAACATCGTGGTGTGGATATGGGAAAATAACCCGCATTACAGTGGCGAAGCTATTCAATAAGTCGCTATCGTGGTTGAGTCAGACGGCGGTTGTCTACCCACAACGCTAAGCCACTATAGCTTAATGCAAGAGTAATGGCTTCGACAATCTTCCCCACACAGAATAGTGATGCTGGGGCAAAAACCTTTTTATAAATCACACTTAGGCACAGAGCATGGCACGTTTTTTCCAAGCGAAGAAGAACACCTCGATTCAATCTAAACATCAGTCAGTCATGGTGACTAAGCTGGATCATCTTGGCGCGGGGATTGCGTATCAGCAAGACAAACCGATTTTTATTGATGGAGCGTTGCCTAGTGAAGAAGCTGTGATTCAAGTTACTGAAAGTAAAAGCAAATTTTCGCGGGCAAAGCTTATCAAGGTGCTTGCCCCTAGTCCCGAACGCGTCGTGCCATTTTGCCAATATTATCAGCAGTGTGGCGGATGCGATTTGCAACACTTATCTCGTGAAGGGCAAATTACTCATAAACAGCAAACTCTTAGCCATTTAATGAGCAAGTTCGCTAAGCAAGCGATACCATTGTCAGCGTCGATCATTGATGAAGATAAAGGCTACCGTCGCCGAGCGCGACTCAGTTTATGGTGGGATAAAAAAACACGGCAATTGCAGGTTGGGTTTCGGCGTAAACAGAGTAAAAGTATTGTCAATGTGACGGATTGCCCAGTCCTTGAACCTCATCTTAATCAATGCTTAGCTGAGTTAAAACCTTTACTGAGTGGGTTTAAGCAGCCAGAACAACTGGGGCATGTTGAGTTGATCAAAGCCGATAATACCAGTGTGCTTTTATTGCGCCATTTAGCGCCGTTACCGAGTGCCGATAAGCAACGTTTGTCTGAATTCGCTCAGCGTCATCAATTGGCATTGTATTTGTTGACCGATGATCACCCGTTGGAGCATGTGCAAGGTGAAACGCCTTACTATCAAGAGACGGGAGTGACGATGCATTTTTTGCCCACTCACTTCATTCAGGTTAATCAATCCATCAACCAGCGCATGGTTGCCCAAGCTATCGAATGGCTAGAGATTCAAGCCAATGACCGAGTGCTTGATCTCTTTTGTGGCTTAGGCAATTTTAGTTTACCGCTGGCACGCATTGCTCACTATGTGGTTGGGGTTGAAGGCGTCGATGAGATGGTTTCAGTGGCCAGTGAGAATGCTCATTTGAACCAGATCAATAATAGCGCCTTTTACCAAGCCAATTTGGAACAAGATATGACCAAGGCAACGTGGGCGGCTGAAAAGTTTGATAAAATACTGCTTGATCCGGCGCGAGCGGGCGCAGCAGGGATTGTTGAACAGTTGGGACAATTATCGGCTCAACGTATTGTTTATGTCTCGTGTAACCCCGCAACTTTAGCGCGTGATAGCCAAAGCTTACTCAATCAAGGTTATCATTTGGCGAAATTGGCTATGCTTGATATGTTTCCTCATACTAGTCATTTAGAATCGATGGCTCTGTTTGTAAAAAATCGGTAAGCGGCTGAACTTTCGGGAGCGAAAGTCAGTCGATACCCTAAAATCTAAAAATTAGGATTATCCCTATGGTTGCGGTTCGTAGCGCACATTTAAACCCAGACGAACAGTTTGAACTAGAAAAATGGATTGCTAGTTTGCAGCAAGATAGCAAAACGACGGCGAGACTGATGGAAGTCTATCGTCAGTGTGATCATTGGCTTGAGGGGCACTCTCAAGGTCCAATGTTGCTATGGCGTGGACGGGAAATGATCGAAATATTGATCACCTTGTCGATGGATAAACCCACCTTAGTGGCAGCGCTACTGTTTCCGATTGCCACCAGCGGTTTGTTGGATCAAGAAGAACTCGAAGAGCATTACGGCAAAGAGATCATCAAGTTGATTCATGGTGTTGAAGAGATGGCAGCGATTGGGCAACTCAATATCACCATGCAAGGCAGTGAAGCGTCGGCACAAGTTGATAATGTTCGCCGTATGTTGTTGGCGATGGTTGATGATTTTCGTTGTGTAGTCATTAAGTTAGCAGAACGAATTTGCAATTTACGTGAAGTAAAAGACCAGCCTGATGAAGTGCGTCGCGCCGCCGCTAAAGAGTGCGCCAATATCTATGCGCCACTAGCGAACCGTTTGGGGATTGGTCAGTTAAAATGGGAAATTGAAGATTACGCGTTTCGTTATCAACAACCAGATACTTATAAACAAATCGCTAAACAGCTCTCTGAGCGGCGTATTGTCCGTGAACAATACATCCGTGATTTCGTCAATGATCTTCGCCAAGAGATGCAAGCATTAAATATCAATGCAGAGGTGAGTGGTCGTCCTAAGCATATCTACAGCATTTGGCGCAAAATGCAGAAGAAAAACCTCGCGTTTGATGAGCTGTTTGATGTGCGCGCGGTGCGGATCATCGCTGATAAATTGCAAGACTGTTACGCCGCTTTAGGCATTGTGCATACTAAATATAAACACTTGCCGGGCGAATTTGACGACTATGTGGCCAATCCGAAACCTAATGGTTATCAGTCGATTCATACGGTGATTTTAGGCCCCGAAGGCAAAACCATTGAGATTCAGATCCGAACTAAGCAGATGCATGAAGAGTCTGAGCTTGGCGTTGCCGCGCACTGGAAATATAAAGAAGGCGCATCGACGGCTCGTAGTGGTTATGATGAAAAAATCACCTGGCTACGTAAGCTGCTTGATTGGCAAGAAGAGATGTCCGACTCAGGGGAAATGCTTGATGAACTGCGCAGTCAAGTCTTTGACGATCGGGTCTATGCCTTTACGCCGCGTGGTGACGTCGTCGATTTACCGATGGGCGCAACACCGCTCGATTTTGCTTACCATATTCACTCAGAAGTGGGTCATCGCTGCATTGGCGCTAAAGTGGCAGGGCGAATTGTGCCGTTTACCCATAAATTACACATGGGAGATCAGGTAGAAATTATTACCGCTAAAGAGCCTAATCCTTCTCGTGATTGGTTAAATCCATCACTGGGCTTTGTGCATTCTGGTCGGGCTCGAGCCAAAATCAACGCTTGGTTTCGTAAACAGAGCCGAGAGAAAAACCTCGAAGCGGGACGTGAAATTCTCGAAAACGAATTGGCAAAAATTGGCGCTAAGTTAAAAGATGCCGAAGCGTACGCGTTAAAGCGCTTTAATGTTAATAGCGCCGATGAGCTTTACGTTGGTGTTGGCAGTGGTGATTTGCGCATCAATCAAATTATTAATCATATCAATGCATTAGTGAATAAGCCCACCGCTGAAGAAGAAGATAAGATCGCCTTAGAAAAATTAGCCGGTGAAGTAAAAACGACCACCACTCAAACCACTCACAAGGATGCAGTCGTGGTGCAAGGGGTGGATAATTTAATGACCCATCTTGCTCGTTGTTGTCAGCCGATTCCTGGTGATGATATTCGCGGTTATATCACTCAAGGACGTGGTATTTCGGTACATCGTAGCGATTGCGAGCAGCTTGAAGAACTCAGTCACCATGCGCCTGAACGCATCATTGAAACGGTTTGGGGACGAGGTTTTGTGGGAACTTATCGCTTGACGTTACGGATTGAAGCGATGGAACGCAGCGGGTTATTAAAAGACATCACCACATTACTGGCTAACGAGAAAGTGAAAGTGATCAGCATGAAAAACCGCAGTGATTATAAACGTCAATTGACGATCATGGACTTTGAGTTAGAGGTCAATAGTGTTGAAGTTCTACAGCGGATCATGAAGCGAACGGAGCAAATCAAAGACGTTATGCTCGTCAAACGATTGGGCTGAACCACGACCTACGCCGATCAGTGCGAGTGGCGATGGCGTCGTGTCGCTGATTAGTCCTTAATCAATAACGAGGTGCGATGATGCTCATTGGCCTCGTTATTACGTATCAGTAAAGAGAAAGTATGTCTCATCCTATTGTACAACTTGAACAGATTATGGCGCAGTTACGTGATAAAGAGCATGGCTGCCCATGGGATAAACAACAAACCTTTGAAACGATTATTCCGCATACCATCGAAGAAACCTATGAAGTCGTCGATGCGATAGTCCAGCAAGATTGGCCTAACTTACAAGAAGAACTCGGCGATTTATTGTTCCAAGTGATTTTTTATAGCCAGTTGGCTAAAGAGCAAGGATTATTCGAGTTTTCTGATGTGGTAGACACCGTCAATGAAAAGCTCACTCGCCGTCATCCGCACGTCTTTTCTGACGCAAAGTTTGCCGATGAGCAGCAACTGGCTGCCCATTGGCAGGCCGAAAAACATAAAGAAAAGCAGCAAGCAGGCAAAACAGAACAAAGTATTCTAGACTCAATACCACAAGCGTTACCGGCCTTGTCGCGGGCTAATAAAATCCAAAAGAAATGCGCTCAATTTGGTTTTGATTGGTCAAGTGTCGGCCCTGTGGCGGAGAAGGTGCAGGAAGAGTTGGATGAGGTGATGGCGGAAGTGCTGCAAGTGCCCGTCGATGAGCAAAAGGTAGAAGAAGAGCTCGGGGATTTACTGTTTGCGACGGTTAATCTGGTTCGTCATTTAGGTAAGGATCCTGAACTGGCCTTAAATAAAGCCAATCATAAGTTTGTACGCCGTTTTCAAGCCGTAGAGCAATTAGCATCATTAGCTGAGCAGCCACTAACCAGTTTGACATTAAACGAGTTAGATGCGTTATGGGAACAAGTAAAACGACAAGAGAAAAAGGTTCGTTGACTCTATGTATCGCATGGATCTTCTCACTGCGTCATTTTGAGCGAGTTAATCAACCGTGGTGAGCAAAGAAAAAGCACCGACTTCAATCTGTTTGATTTGAAGCAAAAAATAAAAAACTGAGTGTGATAGATTTCACGTTGTGGCGATAAATGGGTTCTGGTATAGTTTTATCCCGTCCAGAAGAAATCCATTTCCCTCATTCAACCAATTTCAGGTTAAACATGACAACAAATTATATTTTTGTTACTGGCGGGGTTGTATCCTCTCTAGGTAAAGGTATTGCAGCAGCATCGCTTGCGGCGATTTTAGAAGCTCGTGGTCTTAAAGTGACCATGATGAAGCTTGACCCTTACATCAACGTTGATCCGGGCACAATGAGCCCAACCCAACATGGTGAAGTGTTTGTCACGGAAGATGGCGCTGAAACTGACCTTGACCTTGGTCACTACGAACGTTTTATTCGTACCAAAATGACTAAGCGCAATAACTTTACTGCTGGTCGTGTTTATGCTGATGTATTGCGTAAAGAGCGTCGTGGTGATTACCTAGGTGCAACGATTCAGGTTATTCCTCATATTACCAATGCGATCAAAGATCGTGTTCTTGCTGGCTCTGAAGGCCATGAAATCGCGATTGTTGAAGTTGGTGGTACCGTCGGTGATATCGAGTCTTTACCTTTCATGGAAGCTATCCGTCAGTTAGCGATCGAAGTCGGTCGTGAGCGGGCGATGTTTATGCATCTGACGTTAGTGCCTTATCTTGCTGCCGCTGGTGAAGTAAAAACCAAACCAACCCAACATTCCGTTAAAGAGCTACTCTCGATTGGTATTCAACCTGATATTCTGGTTTGTCGTAGTGATCGAGTGATCCCTGCGAATGAGCGTAAGAAAATTGCTCTATTCTGTAACGTCCCTGAAAAAGCCGTTATCTCAATGAAGGATGTTGATTCGATCTACAAAATTCCTCAGCTTATCAAGTCACAAGGTTTAGATGACTTGGTATGTGCACGTTTTGGTATTACCGCTCCAGAAGCCGATCTTACCGAGTGGGAACGAGTCATTTATGAAGACGCTAACCCAACGGGTGAAGTGACGATTGGCATGGTCGGCAAATACATCGAGTTACCGGATGCGTATAAATCGGTTAACGAAGCACTGAAACACGCGGGCCTTAAAAACCGTTTAAGCGTGCATATCAAATACATCGATTCGCAAGATGTTGAAACCAAAGGTGTTGAAATCTTAGAAGGTGTTGACGCTATTTTGGTTCCAGGTGGCTTTGGTGATCGTGGTATTGAAGGTAAAATCCTTGCTGCTCAATATGCACGTGAAAATAATGTCCCTTATTTAGGTATCTGTCTGGGGATGCAAGTGGCGTTGATTGAATACGCACGTAATGTTGCAGGTATGGAAGGCGCGCATTCAACAGAATTTAACAAAGAAACCCCATTCCCTGTGGTAGGCTTAATTACCGAGTGGGTTGATGGTGAAGGTAACGTAGAAGAGCGTACCGAAAGTTCCGATTTGGGCGGCACCATGCGTTTAGGTTCGCAGCTTTGTCACTTGACGAAAGGCACCAAAGCTTATGAGCTTTATGGTAGCGCGACGATTCATGAGCGTCATCGCCATCGTTATGAAGTGAATAACCATCTTCGTCCAAAAATTGAAAAAGCAGGCTTGAAAGTGTCTGGATTGTCAGCAGACAAGAAACTGGTGGAAGTGATTGAAAACCCAGCTCATCCATGGTTTGTTGCGGCTCAATTCCACCCAGAATTCACATCGACGCCTCGTGATGGTCATCCATTATTTGCAGGTTTTGTGAAAGCAGCCGGTCAGTTCCAACGCGGTGAATTAAAGTAAAAGGATATGGGTAGCGGCTTAAGTTGTGCGGCTATCCTTTTAGTTTTGACATTTAAATTCAATGAGAGGAAACATTAATGTCTAAGATCGTTAAAGTTCTAGGTCGTGAAATCATCGACTCACGTGGTAACCCAACAGTAGAAGCTGAAGTACACCTAGAAGGCGGTTTCGTTGGTATGGCAGCTGCTCCATCTGGTGCATCTACTGGTTCTCGCGAAGCGCTTGAGCTACGTGACGGCGACAAGTCTCGTTTCCTAGGTAAAGGTGTTCTTAAAGCGATTGCTGCGGTTAATGGCCCAATTGCTGATGCTCTTGTCGGTAAAGACGCAAAAGATCAAGCGACGATTGACCAAGTGATGATCGACCTTGATGGCACGGAAAACAAATCTAAGTTTGGTGCGAACGCGATTCTTGCGGTATCACTAGCGAACGCGAAAGCAGCCGCTGCCGCTAAAGGTATGCCTTTGTATGAGCACATCGCTGAGTTAAACGGCACTCCTGGTCAATTCTCTATGCCTCTACCAATGATGAACATCATCAACGGTGGTGAGCACGCCGATAACAACGTAGATATCCAAGAGTTCATGATCCAACCTGTTGGCGCAAAAACGCTAAAAGAAGCAGTACGTATGGGCGCAGAAGTGTTCCATAACCTAGCTAAAGTTCTTAAATCTAAAGGCTACAACACTGCTGTTGGTGACGAAGGTGGTTTCGCTCCTAACCTAAAATCTAACGCTGAAGCGCTAGAAGTTATCGCAGAAGCGGTTGCAGCGGCTGGCTACGTGTTAGGTAAAGACATCACTCTAGCGATGGACTGTGCAGCATCTGAGTTCTTCGACAAAGAAGCCGGCATCTACAACATGAAAGGTGAAGGTAAAACCTTCACTTCAGAAGAGTTCAACCACTACCTTGCTGAGCTAGCTAACAAGTTCCCAATCGTATCTATCGAAGACGGTCTTGATGAGTCAGATTGGGATGGCTTCAAGCACCAAACTGAACTACTTGGTGACAAGCTGCAATTAGTGGGTGATGATCTGTTCGTAACCAACACTAAGATCCTGAAAGAAGGTATTGAGAAAGGTATTGTTAACTCAATCCTGATCAAGTTTAACCAAATCGGTTCACTAACTGAAACATTGGCTGCTATCAAGATGGCGAAAGATGCTGGTTACACTGCTGTTATCTCTCACCGTTCAGGCGAAACTGAAGATGCAACGATTGCTGATCTAGCGGTAGGTACTGCTGCAGGTCAAATCAAAACGGGTTCTATGAGCCGTTCTGATCGTGTTGCTAAGTACAACCAATTGATCCGTATTGAAGAAGCGCTAGCGGGTCGTGCTCCTTTCAACGGTCTAAAAGAAGTGAAAGGCCAAGCGTAATCCTTTTGGATACGGCTTAGCATTATTGCTTAGAGAACGCCCTGCATAGCAGGGCGTTTTTTTATATTGAAGATAAGTACAAGGCCGGTGCAGTAGGGCTTATGCCGCTGCGCTAATCGCTTGTATTCGTCGTTTATTAAGCTCTTCTTTAATAGCTTTTCCCTGAAAACCATCAGCGATCACCTGCTGTACCTCGACACTTAGAGCCGCTTGATAAGCATTAAGAAAGAGATCGCGTTGCGGATAAGCGTTTGCTTCGCAGCCTAATCGACCAGCGTGATCCGCCTGACAACAGAGCAAAACGTCATGCAAACGCTCGGGTTTACGCCAGACATCGAGTATGTCGAGTATCTTAAGTTTGGTGCTTGCTTTAAGCTCTGCCGCTCGATGAATGTTTGAATGTTGCTCACAGACTAATAATGCTAGATCTTTGCACTCATTAGGAATGCGGACACGTTCGCATAACGCGTTAATAATCTTAACTCCGGTATGGCAGTGCATTTTGTGGCTTGGCCATTCATTCTGCGGTGTTACGCCTTTACCTACATCATGTACTTGCGCAGCAAAACGCACCGCAATGGATGGAGAGAGCTTTGCCGCTTGTGCGGCGACCATTAACGTGTGTACTCCGGTATCTATTTCAGGGTGCCACTGCTTGGGCTGTGGGACACCGAATAAGCGGTCAATTTCAGGTAATATGATCGCCAGCGCCCCACATTCGCGCAGTGTAGAGAGAAAGACTTCTGGATTCGCGGTCGAAAGCGATTTATGCCACTCTTGCCAGATGCGCTCCGCGGTTAAATGATGTAACTCTCCAGATTGAGCGATCTGTGTCATTAATTGCATTGTCTCGTTAGCAATCACAAACCCAAGGTGCGCCAACTTTGCCGCAAATCGTGCGACGCGAAGGACGCGAAGCGGATCTTCGATAAAGGCATCAGAAACGTGGCGTAATAGACGGTTGTGTAAATCACGCTGACCCCCATAGGGATCAATCAGCTTGCCGGTGTTGTCTTGTGCTATGGCGTTGATGGTCAGATCGCGCCGAGCGAGGTCTTCTTCAAGACTGACATCTGGGGCGTAATAACAAGCAAATCCGGTATAGCCTGATCCTGTTTTACGCTCGGTACGAGCCAGAGCATATTCTTGTTTTGTCTTAGGGTGTAAGAAGACAGGGAAATCTTTACCGACCGCTTGATAGCCGGCTTGACGCATTTGCTCTGGACTACTGCCGACGACGACCCAATCTTGATCATGTACTGGCAAAGAGAGTAATTGATCGCGCACCGCGCCACCGACGAGATAAACTTGCACAGAGGCTCCTTATTGAGAAAACAAGTGCGAAGACAAAAACGGCCACCTTAGGTGACCGTTGTTCGTGTCATTATGCCCATCCGGCCGGATTACGTTTACGGCGAGGGATAATGTGTGGCAGCACTAGACCAAACAGCAAGCCGCCGCCAGCAACGCCACCGCCATAGATAAAGTATTTCAAGAGTAAATCCTCTTTTTGGGTATCTAGGCGAGCACGCAGTTCACGGATTTCAGTTTGCGAAGCAATCAGTTGCTGACTGATATCGCTATAACTTTGCTCTAGATCGGCGATTTGTTTGTTACGGATTTCTAATGAATCGACCAGTCCGGCTTTTTCACTATCGGCATTTTGGCGAGCATTAGCCAGTTGGTTTTTTACTTCTTTAAGTTCTTTTTCAAGTTGCGGCAGACGAACCGCCATACTGACTTCACGAGTTACAAAGCGGCTTTCTATCCAACCATTGCGTCCTCGTTCATCAACAATTTGGCTATAACCTGTCTCTTTATCGGTGTTGAGCAGTTTAACTTTCTCTCCCGCATCAATCGATCCAATAATACGAAACTGATTACTTGGGCCAGAATGCATATAAGTAAACAGTTTATCTGCGACATAACGGTCTTGAGCGAGCGCTGGTGCTGCTAATAAAGAAAATAGCACCATGCAGATGAGTTTTTTCACGGTAGATCCCTTAATTATGGTCAATATTGCGCGTGAGAGCTTTGAATCATCTCATTCTGTTGATGGGCGCGCAATAGGGTTATGTACGACTTTATTATCAGTCTTAAGGTTTGTTTTACAAATAGTAAAAACTTTCTGCGCGCGGCGCAACAAAGAAGGGAGGCTGAGCCTCCCTTTCTGTGCGTTTGAGTCAATAATGACAATCCGTTTACATTGGATTGACGAATCGATTAAGTAAACGCCGCTTGAATCGCATAGAAGAAGATCACGGCCAGTAAAGCACCGGCGGGTAAAGTCACAATCCATGACGCGACAATATTACGCACCACACCTAAATTGAGCGCCGCGATGCCACGAGCAAAGCCTACCCCTAACACCGCACCCACTAAGGTCTGAGTGGTTGAAATCGGTAAGCCAGTACCTGAAGCGAGTACCACCGTCGAAGCGGTAGCTAACTGAGCGGCAAAACCACGACTTGGTGTTAATTCAGTGATCCCTGTTCCGACGGTAGCCATCACTTTATGACCCAGTGTCGCAAGGCCGATCACAATCCCGATACCACCGAGTGGTAATATCCACCAGGCAATCGCACTTTTAGACGCGACATTACCTAGGCTTTCAACCGTAGAAACCACCGCGGCTAGGGGACCAATCGCATTCGCGACATCGTTTGAACCATGGGCAAACGCCATCGCACAGGCGGTAATGACCATTAAAACAGAGAAAATACGCTCAACATTAGAAAAACCATGGTTTTCTTCGGTATCGGCAAATTTCTTATAAATGTACAGATAGCCAATAACCATGACAATGCCTGAAACCAGAATCGAACAGATCCAAGCTTCACTACTGGTTAAGTGCAGCCCAACATGTTTTAAGCCTTTTTTAATGGTCACTAAGGCGATCACCATGGTGGTAATAAACATGTAAACGGGGACGAAACGCTTGGCATTAATCAGCGGCGTTTCTGTATCAAAGATCAGTTTTTGTGCACTGACAAAAATAGCGTAAGCCAATAAGCCGGAAATAAATGGCGTGATAACCCAACTGCCAACGATGCCTTGTACTGAGCTCCAATCAACAGCTTCTGTACCGACAGAAATTGTTGCGAAACCAATAATCGCACCAATAATCGAATGGGTAGTTGAGACTGGCCAGCCCATATAAGAGGCAACAAGCAGCCAAGTACCTGCGGCGAGCAGGGATGACATCATGCCATAGACCAGCAGGTCTGGTTGATCGGCAAACAGGGTGGTGTCAATAACGCCTTGGCGAATCGTATCGGTGACCTCGCCTCCGGCTAAATAAGCGCCAGCAAATTCAAAGATCATCGCAATGATGATCGCTTGCTTGACGGTGAGAGCTTTTGAGCCAACAGATGTGCCCATCGCATTGGCGACGTCATTTGCACCAATACCAATGGCCATTAATAAACCGAAGATCGCTGCAACAATAATCAGGACAATGCCGTAGTTCGCAAGGATATCCATCGTAATACCTAGTTGTTGATAACAAGCGGAGACTCATCGTGGTGCTTTTTAGGCACGAAAAAAACCATTAGCGCAAGAATATAGTCAGCGCTTGAATGGTGGGAAACACGATTATGACTCTTAGTTATTTGGTTAACTTAAATGATTTAAGAACGGGAAAGCATCAGTTCAAGTCGAGCACCGACTCGCTGAGCTTGATCAGCGATACCGCCGACCCATTCAAAGATTTTGTACAAGAATATGACGTCAATCGGATTCATGGTTGACTCGATAGCCATTAACTGTTGGCGTAAGCGAATCTGCATGTTGTCCGTATCATCTTCTATGACATCCAGTTGATTAATCATTTCCGCCACGAGCGTGACTTCACGACCTTTAAATCCGGTTTCCAATAACTCGTCAAGTTCATTGATCACCTTCTGTGCTTGTGTCGCCGCGTCAAGACAGCGTTGAACATAAGCGAGGAAATTATCTTGGAGAGGTTTAGGGATAATAAGCTGACGACCGTAAACACGGCCAGAAATGTCTTTAGCAAGATTTGCCAGCTTATCTTGTTGAGTGAGAAGCTCAAGCATGTCAGTACGATCAACCGGCAGAAACAGACCGCGAGGGAGTTTCAGACGAATTTCGCGTTTTAACACGTCGGCTTCTTTCTCTAAATGAGAAATTTGTGCACGTATTTCTGCCGCTTTTTCCCAATCACCTTGAGCACAAACTTCAAAGAAGTTGATCAGGTGCGAGCAGCATTCATTGACACACACAACGTGTCGTTGCAAAGGCTTAATTGGGGACTTTGCAAATAACCCCATAATGGTATTTACTGGCATGGTCATTCAACCTAATTACTATAACCGAGAAAGAACAGACACCACGATAGCCTGGTGAAATGTTGAGCGTTGGCTATAAAGGCGCGCATGGTAACCTAATAATAGAATCATTAAAACTGTTTTAGATCATCAATAGGACGATATTTCTCACTTGCCCCGCTGTCTATTAGGCAATATCCTGTCGCTATCTGCTGTGAAAGGTATAACTATGGAAACCGAGATAGAACTGAAGTTTTTTGTTTCTCCTGATTTTTCAGACGTTTTGCGTAATAAAATTTCCGAAACCAAAGTGCTTCAGCACCATTGTCGGCAACTGGGTAACACCTATTTTGATTCTGCTGACCATTGGTTACGTCAACACGATATTGGGCTACGTATTCGTCGTTTTGATGAGGTGTACGTGCAAACCGTCAAAACTGCAGGACGAGTCGTTGCAGGCCTGCATCAAAGGCCGGAATACAATGCAGAGCACACGGGCAATCATCCCGATTTAACCCTACATCCTGAAGATATTTGGCCTCAAGGGCGCGATGCTGAAACGCTGCAATCGCAATTGGTCGCTTTATTTTCGACCAATTTTACCCGTGAACAGTGGCTAGTCGCCATGAATGATGGTAGTCAAATTGAAGTGGCGTTTGATCAAGGCGTTGTCGAGGCTGGGGATCAGCAAACGCCGATTTGTGAGGTTGAGTTAGAGCTTAAATCGGGGCAGATAGATGCTCTGTTTTTGCTTGCTCGTCACCTCTCAGAACAAGGTGGTATGCGGTTGGGGAACCAAAGTAAAGCCGCAAAAGGTTATCGTTTAGCGATGGGGTACGAAGGTGATGAGGTGCAAGGGCTCACACTGGTGAATACCCAGAGCAATGATAACGTTGAGTCTTGCTTTATTCGCTCACTCGAGCACGCTCTTGCTCATTGGCATCGCCATGAACAAATTTACACCGAACAAGACTCGATAGCCGCTTTGCATGAGATTCGTCATGCAATCAGTTTTATTCGCCAATTACTCAGCGTATACGGTGGTATTGTTCCACGCCGAGCCAGTGCGATTTTACGTCAAGAACTTAAATGGTTAGATGGTGAATTGGCGTGGTTAAAACAGTATGACTATCTAGAAGACTTACTCAAAGATAAGGGCTATGCGTTACGTAAGCTGGATGCCCGTAAGTTTTTAGTCAACGAGCTTAAGCAGCGCCAAGAAGCCTTACCTCAACGTGAAGCGTCATTAAAACTGTTGCACAGTGCTCGTTATACTGCATTATTGCTGGATCTCAGCCGTTGGATTTTAACCCGCGGATGGCAGCCGTTTTTGGATGATAAAGCTCGTGAGCGAATGGCTCGACTGGTGGGGCCTTTTTCTGTGAAACAGCTTGACCGAGCGTGGGCAGAGTTGGTTGAGGTTTTTCCGCCAGAAGAGGCACTCTCAGCTGATGATTATATTGAACAGCAATATCGTTTGATACGCGCGCTTTATACTGGGGTCAGTTTCGCGCGTTTATATGATGCCGAGCAGCGTTTAGCGTTTCGGATGCCATGGATTGATTTATTACATGGTATCGATGACTTATTAACCTTAAAAACGTTAGAGCAACTGCTTGATCTGTTGCAAGATGAACAAGATCAAGAGCAGTTAACCCGTTGGCTTAATCGTCAAGAAAACTCTATTTTGCACGCCATGGAGCAAACGCGTCGCATTGGCATAGAAGCAACGCCTTATTGGCGTGAATAGTGCCTATCCCCTTCGTACTTGCAGTTGCAGCGGTGTTGGCTACGTTCGTTCACCCCAATCACATAGTTTGCCTATGCTCATGGGGATTCACTCACTTGCCGCCTACCTGCAACTTCAAGTCGTTTGGGTATACGCTCATCAAGCACATTCCTGAACTTTCGCTTCGGGAATGTGCCACTTTGAGCCTACCTTTCCATTACTCCCTTCTTTATTGAAAAACTAGAGTTAACTCACAAATAGCGCAACCGCTGGTGTATTCCATTGTAGCCATTTGATGTGTCGCCGATAAAAACGGTGATGGTTGGAGATATACTGCATTAGAGAGGGTGTAATGCATAATCCATCGGCTTAGACAAATCACACCATCAATCTGCAAATTCGCGAGGTAATACACATCGAGAGCCGCTGGTTTTTGATAGTATTAATTTCATACGAAGCTCGAAATAATTCATACGTGGTAGGTGGGTATCACAACCATGATGGGCGAGCATTAAAAACGGAGTGGAGAATCAGTCATGGCGAGGATGGCATTTAAACCGTGGGAACGGGTGATCACAGACATACGTTTGATCCCTAAAATGGTCATGCTAATGTTTTTTAGTACGATTTTAGTGATCGGCAAGCAACTGTGGGATGCGAGCTTGTTCTATGACTCTTTACTTGCTGCGACTCAAAGCACGGAAATTGCCAAACTGCATTATGATACCTACATCGTCCAAGTCATTTGGCAAACCGGGTTTATGATTGTCACTTTTGTTTCATTACTGATGTTTGCCGCGCGAGTGATGTTACGGCAAACCCAATTTCTTAGTCAGTCAATCAAGCAGATGGCTGAACGCGATTTATCCGAACCTATTTTTATGGACTGTAAAGATGAGTATGGTGATGTTGCTCGTGAGCTAGAGAAAACTCGCCGCCAACTGCAAGATTTAATCAAAGTGCAGATCACCACATCACAAGAATTAACCACCTTGACGGAAGTCATGACAATCAGTATGTCAGAGACGAAAGACTCCGCGCAGGAAGAGTTTCATGAGATTGACCAAATTGCTACGGCGATGAATCAAATGTCGTCAACGGTACAAACGGTCGCCGATCATGCACAAAGTGCGTCTTCATTGACCGAGACCGCTTCTCATAGTGCGGCTACGGGGCAGCAGTTTGTCCAAAAAACCATTCATAAAATTGATCAGTTATCAAAAGATATTGCCGCTTCAGCTTCGGCCGTAAACCAAGTTGAAGAGCGAGTCGTTGCGATTGGCAGTGTGGTCGGTACCATTCAAAGTATTTCTGAACAAACCAATTTATTGGCGTTAAATGCCGCGATTGAAGCCGCTCGTGCTGGCGAGGCGGGGCGTGGTTTTGCTGTGGTTGCCGATGAAGTTCGTAACTTAGCTCAGCGTACTCAGACGGCAACGGTTGAAATTCAAGATATGATTAGCCATCTACAAAGCAGTGCTAACTCGGCAGTGGATTTAATGGAAAAAAGTGTTGTTGAAGCGGCTGATGGCGTTGAATTAATCACCAATGCCGGCACAGAGTTGGACGGTATTGTCCAACAAGTCAAACTCATCAATGAGATGAACTTACAGATTGCGACAGCAGCGGGGCAACAAAGCAGTGTCGCGGTGGAGATCAATCAAAATATCACCAATGTGAGAGAGTTAGTCGAAGCATCGGTCACGGTAGTCAGTGAGTTGCTGGAAACTTCTGAGCTGATGCAAAATAATGCTGAAGAGCTGGATCGCAAGATCACCGTCTTCAAGGTGTGATCGGTTCAGATTAATTGATATCAACGACGCTCACTGTTTAGTGGGCGTTTTTATTTATCTCAGACTGCGATAGAGTGAGTCGATGATGAGAGACAAGGATGATTTATGCAGCTCCCCGAACACTTAATGATTCATGCCGATAACGCCTACCAACAGTTGCTTGCTGAGCAGCCGAAGCTGAGTCAGTGGCCGTCTGAATTACAGCAATCACTTCGTTATGTGACCACGTTGAGCCGTTTTGTCACCCAGACCTTCTCTCGTGATGAGTGGCTGGTCGATGAATTTCCTAATTGGTTACAAAGTGAATCGAGAGCAGAGACTTATCGCGAGCGATTACAGGCTTTATTAACGTCGTGCCCTGATGAACAAACCGGACAACGGATTTTACGTCAGTTTCGTTATCGAGAGATGGTCTATATTGCTTGGCGTGATTTTTTAGCCACTTGGCCTGTCGAGCAGAGCCTTGAACATCTTTCTGAACTGGCGGAAGCGCTGATCGTCGAGACATATCAATGGCAATATTCACTGTGCTGTCAAGAGTGGGGAACGCCATGCAATGCGCAAGGTGAGGCTCAACCGATGCTGATTATCGGCATGGGTAAATTAGGTGGTGGGGAGCTCAATTTCTCTTCGGATATCGATCTGATTTTTACTTATCCTGAAAACGGTCAAACTCAAGGCGTCAGGCGCAGTATTGATAACGGACAGTTCTTTACCCGTTTAGGCCAGCGGATCATAAAAATGCTTGATCAACCGACACTCGATGGTTTTTGTTATCGGGTTGATATGCGTTTGCGTCCGTTTGGCGAAAGTGGTCCTTTAGTGATGAGCTACGCCGCATTAGAGGATTACTACCAAGAACAAGGACGAGATTGGGAACGCTATGCGATGGTCAAAGCGCGGGTGATGGGCCGTGAAATGCATCATCAGTATCAAGAACTACGGCAAATGCTGCGGCCTTTTGTATTTCGTCGTTATATCGATTTTAGTGCTATTCAATCGTTGCGGCGAATGAAATCGATGATCCGTAGTGAGGTACGTCGTCGTGGATTGAGTAATAACATTAAACTGGGTGCTGGTGGTATTCGGGAGATTGAATTTATTGCCCAAGTTTTCCAGCTCATTCGTGGCGGACGAGAGCCCAGTTTGCGCCAGCGAGGATTGTTAGAAACACTACAGGCGATTGCCGAACTTGAACTATTAACCGCCGAACAAGTCGCGCAGTTAGTGGCCGCTTATCGTTTTTTGCGCCGATTAGAAAATCTATTACAGGCCATGGAAGACAAACAGACGCAAACGCTGCCAGAGAAAGAAGACGATCAACTGCGTCTCGCTATTGCGATGGGTTATGGATGTTGGGATGCGTTACTTAGCCAGTTACAACATCATATGACGCAAGTTCATCACGTGTTTATCACTTTGATCGGTGAAGATGACGATGAAGAAAGCACAACGGCTGAGCATTTTCATGAATTGTGGGACATGGCAGATAAGCTGGATGTGATTTTACCTATTTTTAGGCAGGAGTTAGCAATTGAAGAGCCATCGAATTTGGCACATTGCTGCTTAACGTTTAAACAGGATTTAGCTAAAAAAACCATTGGTCCACGTGGCCGAGAGGTATTAAATCGCTTAATGCCTAAGGTTTATCAAGCCATATTCTCTCATCCCGATGCGCAATTTGGTTTAGCGCGAGTGCTGCATTTACTTAATAGTATTGCCACGCGCACCACCTATTTAGAGCTGTTGGATGAATATCCAGCAGCACTACATCAACTGGTTCGTTTGTGCACAGCCAGCCCGATGATTTCCGAGCAACTGGCTCGTTACCCGATTTTATTGGATGAGTTGATTGATCCGCAGCATCTTTATCATCCGATCGATCTTGGTAGTTATAAAACCGAGCTGCGTGATTTTCTTGCTCGTATTCCAGAAGAGGACATGGAGCAGCAAATGGAAGCGCTGCGTCAATTTAAGCAGATCGGGATATTGAAAATCGCTGCTGCTGATATCGCGGGTGTGTTGCCAGTGATGAAAGTCAGTGATCATTTAACGTATTTAGCTGAAGCCATCGTCGATGCCGTCGTTAATCAAGCTTGGTTGCAAGTCAGTGCCAAACATGGTGTGCCGGATCATTTAACCCAACAAGCTGGTAAAGGCTTTGCTGTGGTAGGGTATGGCAAAGTGGGGGGCTGGGAGCTGGGTTATAACTCCGATTTAGATATTGTCTTTATTCATGATTGTCCGGCTTCTTCCATGACTCAAGGGATCAAGCCGATTGATGGGCGACAATTTTATCTACGTCTTGCTCAGCGGATCATTCACCTTTTTTCGACCCGTACCGCTTCCGGTATTTTGTACGAAGTCGATACCCGTCTACGTCCTTCCGGCGCTTCGGGGTTATTGGTCAGCTCGATAGACGCTTTTGCCGATTATCAGCATCAAGAGGCTTGGACGTGGGAGCATCAAGCCTTGGTCCGAGCAAGAATGATTTACGGTGAAGCGGATTTACAAGCCAAATTTAATCATGTCAGACATTCTGTACTCTGTTTGCCGCGAGATCCAAACACTTTGCAACAACAAGTGGTCGAGATGCGTGACAAAATGCGTCAACACTTGGCCAGCAAAAAAGCCGGACGTTTCATGTTAAAGCACGATCAAGGTGGGATCACCGATATTGAGTTTCTCGCGCAATATTTTGTCTTACGTTATAGTCATCAGCATCCAAAGTTGACGCGTTGGTCGGATAATGTGCGTATTTTTGAATCGTTGATGAACGAAGCGGTACTGGATCCCGCATCAGCTGAGGCATTAACTCGCGCGTATACCGAGATGCGAGATCAAATCCATCATCGTAACTTATTGAATCTTGATGCGGATGTGGATGTGGATGAAGCACAATGGGTAGCTCAGCGAGAATGGGTGATTGAAACTTGGCATCACTGGTTAGGCTGAACGCTGTCAGCGAGGAAACGCTGCCTACTGAACCCGATAAAGATTGGTCGTACTGACACCGCTTAGCGGTAACTCAAAGTAGTTTGCCGATAGAGGGCTATGTTACACTGCGCCATAGATTAATAGTGGAGAAGATCGATAATGAAACCAATCCTACCTGACTACAGCAAAGCGGGTGTGCTTATCATTGGTGACGTCATGCTTGATCGTTATTGGTATGGTCCAACGGGACGTATTTCCCCTGAAGCGCCAGTGCCAGTGGTAAAAGTTGAGCATAACGAAGAGCGTCCTGGTGGCGCTGCTAACGTGGCGATGAACATTGCCTCTTTAGGTGGTTTGGCGCATATCATAGGTTTAACTGGCATTGACGAGCCAGCACAAGTGCTGCAAGAAAAATTAACCTCGCTGAATGTGCAGTGTGACTTCGTTGGTTTAGCTGATTACCCCACCATCACCAAATTACGAGTGTTAAGTCGTGGACAGCAATTGATCCGTCTCGATTTTGAAGACAAATTTGAGAATATTGATGCTCAGCTGATCCTGTCGCGCATGGAACGTTCTCTGACGAGCGTGAACGCGGTGATTTTATCTGACTATGCGAAAGGCGCTTTGGAGCACGTTCAGCAGTTGATTCAAAAAGCACGCATGGCCAATGTCCCAGTGTTTATTGATCCTAAAGGGGCTGATTTTGAACGCTATCGTGGTGCAACCTTATTGACACCGAATATGGGTGAGTTTGAGCAGGTAGTAGGAAAAGTTAAGTCGGATCAAGAGTTGGTTGAAAAAGGCTTGGGGCTCATTGAACAGTTTGATCTACAAGCGTTGTTGGTGACCCGCAGTGAGCATGGTATGACCTTGTTGCGTCGTGGTATGGAGCCTTTCCATTTGCCAACGCAAGCCAAAGAAGTCTTTGATGTAACCGGTGCTGGTGATACGGTGATTTCGGTGCTTGCTGCGTCGGTGGCTGCAGGTAAATCTTTGGATGAAGCGTGTGTTTTAGCCAATGCTGCCGCTGGCGTTGTGGTTGGAAAACTGGGAACTTCGACGGTATCGACGATTGAATTGGCTGAAGCCATTCATGGCAGCAAAGAGGCGGATTTTGGCATTATTGGTGAAAGTGCGCTGATTGAAGCGGTCAAAAAAGCTAAAGCCCGCGGTGAAAAAGTTGTCATGACTAACGGCTGTTTTGATATTTTACACGCTGGACATGTGTCTTATTTGAACCATGCAGCAGAGCTTGGCGATCGCTTAATTGTAGCGGTTAATACCGATGAGTCGGTGAAACGTTTGAAAGGCCCAGGGCGTCCGGTCAATCCAACCGATCGTCGCATGGCGGTACTAGCCGGGCTAGGTGCCGTAGATTGGGTGGTTCCATTTAGCGAAGATACTCCGCAGCGCTTAATTGCAGAAGTGTTACCAAGCATTTTAGTTAAAGGTGGCGACTATAAACCTGAAGATATCGCTGGTGGTGAAGAAGTGATTGCTGCGGGTGGTGAAGTGAAAGTACTGAATTTCGAAGAAGGCTGTTCGACCACAGACATTATCAAGGCGATTAAAGGCGGTAAAGGTTAACGACGGTGATCTCGATGGAGATAGCCAATCGCTGTGTTTTCAGTGCGTAAGCGCATAAAAATAAGGGGCTTCAATTGAAGCCCCTTATTTCATTTTGGGATTGCTTTATCGACTCACGCGTTGTAGTCCAGCATTGATATCGAGAATATCTTGTTCGCTGAGAGAGCCAATTGCTTGACTAAGTTGTAGACGATTCAAAATATAATCGTAGCGCGCTGAAGAGAGATTACGGTTGGCATCATACAGACGTCGCGTTGCATCTAATACATCAACAATCGTCCGAGTACCAACTTCAAAACCGGCTTCGGTTGCTTCTAGGGCAGAACGAGCGGAAATCACCGATTGTTCATAAGCACGTAATGCGCCAATTGAAGCGTTGATATTGTTGTTATAGGCGCGCACATCTTTGACCACACTGCGGAAGGTCGCTTCTAACTCTTGGCTTGCGGCGACAAACGCATGTTCGGCTTGTTTGGTTAATGACGTTACGTTACCACCCGTATACAGCGGAACATTGAGATTTAGCCCAATGGTAAAATCGTTAAAATCGGTATTATTCGCGGAATTATTGCTATTCGACTCACGCGCATAATTATAACCACCGTTTAACTTCAACGACGGTAAATGACCGGAACTGGCGAGAGCGATATTATCTTTTGCCACATCTTGAGCAATACGCGAAGAAAGCAAGGCTAAGTTTTGTTGCTGAGCTCGCTCGATCAATGCCTGCATTGATTCCGTATTACGGCTGGCTGAAAAGCGTTGAGTATCAAGAATGCTTAATTGCGAATAGCCTTGCCCAGTAATTTCTCTCAAAGATTCATAGCTATTGATTAAGGTGTTATCCGCTAAAACTTCTTGTGCTAAAACACTATCGTATTGCGCTTGTGCATCATGGACATCCGTAATGGCTGAGAGCCCAACGTCAAAACGCTGCTTAGTTTGTTCTAACTGACGTGCCACAGCGGCTTTTTCGGCACGGACAAATTCTAAGTTATCTTGTGCACTCAACACTTCGAAGTAGGCTTGAGCGACGCGCAACATCAATCCTTGTTGTACGGCGGCGTATTGTGCATCGGCTTGGCGAGCTTGTTTCTCAGTAGTATCTAATGATACCCAACTTGAGCGGTTATACAGTTCTTGAGCAAAACTGATGCCTGCTGATAGGCGATCGCTATCGCGCGCATCAACATCGCTACGAGTGAGGTTATACCCAGCCGTTAAGTTAATCTGTGGTAACAACGAACTACGGCTCGAATTGATTGCTTCAAAAGCGGCTTCACGACGAGCAGCAGCACTGAGCAATTGCGGATCATTTTGTTTTGCTTGATCATAAATTTGTGCAAGATCATCGGCCCATGCGTTAATACTAAAGCTACCAAGGGTTGCACTCACTAAAAAAGGAAGCAGTTTTTTCATCGGTCCTATTCCTGCCTAGATATGAAAGGAGTTACGTTGACAGAGTGTAACTCAAATTGTTGGTATTTCATGCGAAAGTTTGTACTTTTTTACACTTAATTATCCACTTGTGCAATATAAATTAATGTATTAACTAACCAGTGACAGAGCTTGCGAATGGTTCATTACACAAAAAGGTTTATTTAATCAGCTATCTATCATGATAAAAGAGCAATCACTTAAAAAAAAACATAACTTTTATACAAAAAGTTGAGCAATGTCGTTGGCAGTCGTAAACCATCATGAGTAAACTAATAGATTCACCGAGAAGGAATGGCTATGCAACCCACAAACCAAGAAAAAGACCAGTTTAGCGTTAATGATCTGCAGATTGTCTCAAAAAAGACACTGTTCCAAGGTTTTTTTCGCATGGTTAAATACCAATTTAAGCATCGATTATTCCAAGGTGGGTGGAGTGAGACGATCGAGCGAGAAATGTTCGAGCGTGGTCACGCCGCAGCGCTGTTAGCTTATGATCCTCAACGTGATGAAGTAGTGATCATTGAGCAGATCCGGGTCGGGGCACTAGAACATGATCAGCCATGGCAGAAAGAAATTATCGCAGGCATGATTGAACCGGGTGAGGATGCACAGGACGTTGTACGTCGTGAAGCATTCGAAGAGGCTGGGATCTCGGTGGCAAGATTAGAAAAAATCACCAGTTATTACCCTTCTTCAGGGGGATGTTCTGAGAAACTCGATGTCTACATTGGTGAAGTAGATACTACACTGGCGGGAGGTGTGCATGGTTTGGACACTGAAGGTGAAGATATTAAAGTGCATGTGCTCAGTCGTCAGCAAGCTTATCAATGGATCAAAGATGGTCAAATTGAGAATGGTGCCTCAATAATCGCACTACAATGGTTAGAGTTGCATCATCAGCAATTACAATCTCAATGGCGGAGTTGATAACCTCATGCGCAGATCGATAGCCACTAAGCCGTATCATGTGGATCTTGCGGATCTGATGCGAACTTATGAAACCAATTACGCAAAACTCAATGCTCTGCTGCCAAAACCAGCGAGTGTGGGTGAAGTCCGTTGTTATCAAGCGGCTGATCTGATTTATCAGTTACAAGTGCTCGAGGTCACAAAGTACACAACTTTGGTGGAAATTTGTCAAAGTGATGATATTTCAACGTTTTCATTACCCGTGATGTCTGTCAGGCTGTATCACGATGCACGAGTTGCTGAAGTGTGTGCTAGCGATCAATTAACGCGTATTGCGGCTCGTTATGAGTATCCTAACCATAAGATGGTGCAAAAAGATGAGAAAGCACAAATCAACCGTTTTTTAGGTGATTGGCTCACCTTCTGTTTGAAACAAGGCATTAGCCGAGCGCCGATTAATATTAACTATTCATAGCATTAGGTTTATCAATTTGAACGTGTCGCCCAGTTTAGACCCATCAGACAATATTAAGCTTGTTCAGATCACGGACACGCACCTGTTTGCGGCTGATGACGGTTGTTTACTTAGTGTGAATACAGCAGACAGCTTTCATGCCATTGTGCAAGCGATTATTGAGCAAAAGATTGCTTTTGATGCTCTGCTTGCTACTGGCGATATTTCACAAGATCATAGCGCGGAGTCTTATCAGCGTTTTGCTTCTGAGATCAGCGCCTTGCAAAAAGCGTGCTTTTGGTTACCGGGTAATCATGATTATAAACCCAACATGGGTAGTGTTATGCCGTCTTCACAACTGCATGCCCCCGAGCATGTCTTGCTTGGGAAGCACTGGCAAATGATTTTACTCGACTCTCAAGTCGTTGGCGTGCCGCATGGCCGTCTCAGTGATTACCAACTGAATCTATTAGATGAAAAACTCGCTCAACATCCAGATCGCTATGCGTTGATTTTATTGCATCATCATCCTCTGTTAGTGGGCAGTGCTTGGCTTGATCAACATACCTTAAAAGACAGTGATGCATTTTGGAGCGTCATTCAGCGACATCAAAACGCACGAGCCGTTTTGTGTGGTCACGTTCATCAAGATATGGACCGCACTTTCGCCGGGGTAAAAGTAATGGCAAGTCCGTCAACGTGTGTACAGTTTAAACCGAATTCCGATGATTTCGCGTTAGATCAATGCTCTCCCGGTTGGCGTGAGCTTGAATTGCACGCTGATGGTCAAGTGACAACGCAGGTCAAACGATTAGCACGCGGAGCCTTTGTGCCGGATTTTACTTCAAATGGGTATTAACACTATGGGTTCGCGCTCTTCGCTACTGCTGTATATACATGGTTTTAACAGCTCACCACTTTCACACAAAGCGCAGGTGATTCAGCAATATTGTGCTGAGCAGCGGGCGGATATCAAGGTCGTTATCCCTAAATTAGCGCCTTTTCCACAGCAAGCCGCTGAACAGTTACGTAATTTAATGGAGTCTTATCAAGCCGATTATCAGATTGGTCTGGTGGGAAGTTCATTAGGTGGCTATTTAGCCACTTGGCTTAATGCGCACTATACGGTTCCTGCGGTGTTGGTGAATCCAGCGGTGAAACCGTATGAATTACTGCGTAATTTTCTTGGTGAGCAGCAGAATCCGTATACTCAACAACGTTACCTGCTGACGGTTGAGCATATTGATGAATTAAAAGCGCTAGAGATTGACTCGATTGATCATCCTGAGCATTTTTGGCTATTACAGCAAACGGGTGATGAAGTGCTCGATTATCGACAAGCGGTAGAGAAATATCGTCATGCTCGCCAGACGGTTGAAGACGGTGGTGATCATAGTTTTGTTGGTTTTGAGCGCTATCCGTCGGCAATCATCGATTTTTTGCACTTATAAATTCGCTGTCATCATGCGCGAAAAGTCATAATTTTACCTTAGGCTTACGGATGTCACTTGACATCGAAGGGGCTCTTCCAGACTATGTCTGTCTTGTTCTTGCTCCATTGAGCTGCTGTGTTTTATCACCAAATCTGCTTTTTGGTGGATAATTCAAGCGTAAATCCTTAATGGGTAGTAAAGTTACCAATCATTTATCGATAAAAGCATTCCGTATTATGACTGAACAATATAATGCTGGAGCCATCGAAGTTCTCAATGGCTTAGAACCAGTACGTCGCCGTCCCGGGATGTATACGGATACCACGCGTCCCAATCATCTTGGGCAAGAAGTCATCGACAACAGTGTCGATGAAGCGTTGGCCGGATACGCCACCAAGGTTCAGGTGATACTTCACGCTGATCAATCACTAGAGGTGATTGATGATGGGCGTGGTATGCCCGTAGACATTCATCCTGAAGAGAATGTTTCTGGGGTTGAACTTATTTTATGTAAGCTTCACGCTGGCGGTAAATTCTCCAATAAAAGCTACCAATTTTCTGGTGGTTTACACGGGGTGGGGATTTCGGTGGTTAACGCCCTTTCTAAACGGGTTGAAGTGACGGTTCGCCGTGACGGTCAGGTGTATGACATTGCCTTTGAACATGGTGAAAAAGTCTCTGATTTAACGGTCACTGGGACTTGTGGACGTCGTAATCGTGGTACTTCGGTGCATTTTTGGCCAGAAGCGCGTTATTTTGATTCTGCTAATTTTTCCGTCTCGCGTTTGGTCAATAATTTACGCGCCAAAGCCGTACTTTGCCCCGGTCTAGAAATTACTTTCACCGATAAAGTGAACAATAACGAGTATCGTTGGCTGTATGAAGACGGTTTGAAAGACTATCTTGCCGAAGGGGTAAAAGGTTATACCTTACTGCCTGAAGAGCCGTTTACGGGCGAGTTTAAAACCGAGACAGAAGCCGCAAACTGGGCAGTCATTTGGTTACCGGAAGGTGGCGATTTAATTACCGAAAGCTACGTGAACTTAATTCCTACTCCACAAGGTGGTACGCACGTTAATGGTTTACGCCAAGGGCTGCTTGATGCGATGCGTGAATTTTGTGAATTTCGTAATTTGTTGCCGCGTGGAGTCAAACTTACCGGTGAGGACGTATTTGATCGCTGCGCCTATGTCTTATCGATAAAAATGCAAGATCCACAATTCGCAGGACAAACCAAAGAGCGACTCTCTTCTCGCCAAACCGCCTCGTTTGTTGCCAGTGTTGTTAAAGATTCGTTTAGCTTATGGTTGAATGAAAAGCCACAATTGGCTGAGCTATTGGCAGAAGTGTGTATCAGCAATGCTCATCGCCGGATGCGCGCGAGTAAAAAAGTGGTGCGTAAGAAAATCGCTTCTGGTCCTGCGCTGCCTGGTAAGTTAACCGATTGTTCTCAGCAAGATCTCAGCCGCACAGAACTGTTTCTGGTCGAAGGGGATTCGGCGGGTGGCAGTGCCAAACAGGCGAGAAACCGTGAGTTTCAAGCCATCATGCCACTGCGCGGTAAAATCCTTAATACTTGGGAAGTCTCAGCTGATCAAGTGCTGGCTTCACAAGAGGTACATGATATTTCTGTCGCCTTGGGGATTGACCCTGATAATGATGATTTAGAGGCGCTGCGTTACGGTAAAGTCTGTATTTTAGCCGATGCGGACTCTGATGGGTTACACATTGCGACATTGCTGTGCGCCTTATTCACTCGCCATTTCCGTGCCTTGGTTCGTGCCGGTCACGTCTATGTGGCGATGCCGCCACTGTATCGGATTGATTGCGGTAAAGAAGTGCACTATGCACTTGATGACAATGAAAAAAAGGCAATCATCGAACGTCTCAGTAGTAAAAAAGCTAAAATCAACGTCCAACGTTTTAAAGGCTTGGGGGAGATGAATCCTCTGCAATTACGTGAGACCACCATGGATCCGAACACCCGTCGTTTAGTGCAGTTAACCATTGATGACGATAAAGAGACCGATGAAATGATGGATATGTTGCTGGGTAAAAAACGCGCGGACGATCGACGCAGTTGGTTACAACGCAATGGTGATATGGCCGAGGTACAATAGAATGTCGAGTGAAATCAGTTTTGAGGGCGTAGAACAGTTACCGCTGCGCAAGTTTACCGAGGACGCCTATCTCAATTACTCTATGTATGTGATTATGGACCGCGCCTTACCTTATATCGGCGATGGTTTAAAGCCGGTTCAGCGGCGGATCATTTACGCCATGTCTGAGCTGGGGTTGTCGGCATCAGCGAAATACAAAAAATCGGCACGAACCGTCGGTGATGTACTGGGTAAGTATCATCCTCATGGCGATTCGGCCTGTTATGAAGCCATGGTATTGATGGCACAGCCGTTTTCTTATCGTTACCCACTGGTTGATGGTCAAGGCAACTGGGGGGCTCCGGATGATCCTAAATCGTTCGCCGCGATGCGTTATACCGAAGCTAAGTTGTCTAAATTTGCCGAAGTGCTATTGGGTGAATTAGGCCAAGGCACTGTCGAATGGCAGCCTAACTTTGATGGCACCATGCAAGAGCCGAAAATGTTACCGGCTCGCTTACCACATATTTTGCTTAATGGGGTTACCGGCATTGCTGTTGGTATGGCAACCGATATTCCGCCCCATAATGTCCGTGAAGTCGTTGAGGCGACGATTCACCTCATCGAGCATCCTTCTGCCAGTCTTATTGACTTGATGCAGTATGTCAAAGGGCCTGATTTTCCAACCGAAGCGGAAATAATTTCACCACCGTCTGATTTAGAAAAAATCTATCAAACCGGGCGTGGTAGCATCAAAATGCGTGCGGTATGGCATAAAGAAGGCTCGGATATCGTTATTTCAGCGCTGCCGCACCAAGTCTCTGGTGCGAAACTGTTGGAGCAAATTGCTGGGCAAATGCGCGCTAAAAAGCTGCCGATGGTGGAAGATTTACGCGATGAATCGGATCACGAAAACCCAACACGGATAGTGATTGTACCGCGCTCAAGTCGAGTTGATTGCGATACTTTGATGAATCATTTATTCGCTTCAACTGATTTAGAAAAGAGTTTTCGGGTTAACCTCAATATGATTGGCCTGAACAATCGCCCTGAAGTCAAAGGCTTAACGCAGATTCTGAGTGAATGGATTGAATTTCGCCGTGAAACGGTGCGCGCTCGTTTGCAATATCGTCTTGATAAGGTTTTGGCTCGCTTACATATCCTACAAGGTTTGTTGATTGCTTATCTCAATATTGACGAAGTGATAGAGATCATTCGTCAAGAAGATGAACCCAAAGGCATCTTGATGGAGCGCTTCGGGATTAGCGACATTCAAGCCGATGCGATTTTAGACACCAAACTGCGCCATTTAGCAAAACTTGAAGAAGTCAAAATTCGTGGCGAACAAGATGCTTTGGATAAAGAGCGCGCTAAATTAGAAGAGTTACTTGGTTCTGAGCGACGCTTGAACACGCTACTCAAGAAAGAATTAAAAGCGGATGCGGAAAAATACGGTGACGATCGCCGCTCACCGATTGTTGAGCGTGCGGAGGCCAAAGCCTTAACCGAACGTGACCTGATGCCTAACGAAATGATCACTGTGGTGATCTCAGAGAAAGGTTGGGTACGTCATGCCAAAGGGCATGAGGTTGATTGCCATAGCTTGAACTATAAATCCGGTGATAACTACCTCGCGCATGCTTGCGGGAAGAGTAATCAACAGGTGGCTTTTTTAGGCAGTGATGGGCGTAGTTATTCATTAGAAGCACATACTCTGCCTTCTGCTCGTGGTCAGGGAGAGCCGATTACCGGACGGTTGAACATTACTGAAGGCAGTTCGATTCGCCAAGTAATTATGGGTGAAGACGATCAGCTATGGTTGGTCGGTTCTGATGCCGGTTATGGTTTTGTGTGTAAAGGTTCGGATCTGTTATCGAAAAATCGCAGTGGTAAAGCTTTAGTGAATTTGCCGAATAACTCTGAGTTACTGGCACCACAAGCCGTCAATGATCTGCAGCATGATGAGATTTTAGCGGTGACCAATCAGGGACGAATGCTGCTATTTCCAATCAAAGATCTGCCGCAATTAAGCAAAGGTAAAGGCAATAAGATCATTAATATTCCTAGTGCGAAAGCGAAAGCGCGAGAAGAAGTGGTTTCTCATTTGCTGGCTATTCCGTCTGGATCATCGATTACGCTTTACGCTGGAAAGCGAAAGTTAGGCTTAAAGCCTACGGATTTAGATAATTTCCGAGGTGAGCGAGGCCGCCGAGGGGCACTGCTACCGAGAGGATTACAGCGGGTGACGCAAATAGAGATTGATGCAGAACCTACCGAACCTTTGGTTGTAGAATAAGAGCATAAAAAATCCCCAGCCAATCTGCTGGGGATTTTTTTATGCTCATATTTACTTCAGGGTGGTGGGTATTTTAAACCTCTATCCCTGAGAGACTTATAGCGGCTCTTCAGACCAACCGTCACTATCTGACATATCGGGTGCACCAGGAATGGTATTTTCTTCATCAGCCCAAGTACCAAAATCAATCATCTGACACTGTTTACTACAAAAGGGCCGGAAAGGACTTTGCGCGCTCCACGGCACATCATCGCCACATTGGGGGCACTTTACCACGGTGATTTTTTTTGACATGACACTATCCTGTAGGTAAACCAAATCAGAAGGATACGGATTTAGCAGCACACCGCAAGATCAAAAGGAATATTTCGGCTGCTGGCTTTACCAGAAGAAAAATCAATGAACTTAATGGCAAAGCGATTTTTATGACCAGAAATCATCGGATAGACGCCGTACTCTAAAGGAATCGATAAACGCAGGATATTCGCGTCTTCCGCGTCGCTTTGGTAGAAACCATCTTGTGCCATTCGTGCTCGGAAATGCCCGGTTTCTCGGGTGAGTTTTAACCATAATGCAAGCGCATCAGATAGGGGTTGTAAGGTTGCAACCCATTGTTTTATGTCGAGTTGCTTCTGTTCTGATGATAAGTGTAACCAGTAATGCAGAGCGGGAAGATCAAAGCAACAAGAGCCACCAGGGAGGTTAAATCGTTGACGAATGGTACTTAAGAATCGATCATCTTTTAGCGATTGGCCGAAGCGTTCGCCGGCTAATAGGCAGCGATGAACACTGTCAATCTCTTGTAACAGGCTAGTCAGCATCTGTTGGTCGACACCGTCAATATCAATCCATTGTCGGTAGGTTTGACGCTGTTTTTCAATATCTTTTGCTAATTCACTTTTCAGTTGCATCTGCTCAAAAATATCTAGCAGGTCAAAGAGAGAACGAAACAGCAACTGATGCTGAATACCATCAGCCGTTTGACAGGCTCGATCCATTTGATTGAGCAGCGCTTCGACGCGTAAATAAATGCGCGTTTTTTCATTTAGCGGATGTTCAAACTTATGTGTGCTCATGAAACTGGCCTTGATTGATTTACCTGTATTCTCACCGATTTGTACCGCTCATTACCAGATACTTTTGATGTAATTCTGTGATTTGCGGCAAAAGTTGTCGGTTTTTTGCTCCATTTTTAATCACATCATCGGCCATCGCTAAACGCTCAGCTCGGGTTGCTTGAGCGGCTAAGATCGCTCGAGCTTGTTGTTCATCCACCTTATCTCGTGCCATGGTGCGCGAAATTTGAGTCTGTTCATCTACATCAATCACTAACACGCGATCAACCATCGATTGTAATTGATTTTCAATTAATAACGGTACAACGAGTAAACCATAAGGCGATGTAACGAGCTTTAATTGCTCGGCCATTTGTTGGTTGATCAGTGGGTGTAACGTTGCGTTAAGCCATTGTTTTTCTTTAGGGTCGGCAAAAATTCGTTCACGCAAGGCGCTGCGGTTTAAGTGGCCATCGTCTTGTAAAATATCCTCACCAAAGTGCTCGATGATGGCGCTCAGGCCCGGAGTGCCGACTTCAACCACTTGCCGAGCAATGATATCGGCATCAACGATATCAATCGAGAAATGTTCTTGAAACAGATTGGCGACAGTGGTTTTGCCACTCGCGATGCCTCCAGTTAGGCCAATAATCAGCGTCATGAGCGTTATCCTACCAATGAATGTAGATACCAAGCGATCAGTTTATCGCCCCACAACATCGCCAGCCAACCAGCAATCGCCAAGTAAGGACCAAACGGGAAAGCTTTATTAATGCCTTGTTTTTGTAAACGCAATTGAATCAATCCAAACACCAAACCGACCAGTGAAGAGAGTAATACGATTAACGGTAATAATTGCCAACCTAACCAAGCACCGAGCGCGGCAAGCAACTTAAAGTCACCATAGCCCATGCCTTCTTTACCGGTCAGTAGCTTAAATAGCCAATAAATAGACCATAAGCAAAGATACCCTGCTATCGCTCCAATCACGGCGTCATTCAGTGAGAGTGGGCTAATATTCAAAAGTGCTAGGCTGATCCCTGCCCACAGTAAAGGCAGAGTCAATTGGTCTGGCAGCAACATGCTATCCAAATCAATGAAGGTGGCGGCAATTAACACATAAGTAAACAGCAGCAGTGCCACACTATAAGGGCTAAAGCCAAAGTGCAGAGCAATGATCAAACTGCTCACGGCAGTTAATAGCTCAATCGCCGGATAGCGAGCGCTGATCGGTGCTGAACAGTGCGCGCATTTGCCTTGCAAGCAGAGCCAACTGATAAGTGGAATATTATCTCTTATGCGCAAAGGCGTATGACATTTAGGGCAAGTTGAACGAGGTGTACTGAGCGTGAGCTTGCCATCAGGGGGTGTGATGCCATAGTCAGGAAAAGCGTCGGCACATTCTTGACGCCATTCTCGTTGCATCATCGTTGGTAAGCGGTAAATCACCACATTCAAAAAACTACCAATGATTAACCCTAATAGCGTTGCTAAGGCGGGAAATAGCCAAGGTATATAGTAAAAAATGTCCATTTAGGGTGCTCTTGTTAGCAGCAGGAGTGTTATTCCCTTTCAACTTAGAGTGGGCGTGAGGTGGGCTAAGCCTATTGATATTTAATGAGCGCTTAGCAAGGCGATGAGCTTATCACTCATCATGACCAATCTGCTTCTTCAGTGATTTGGGGATAAAACATCGAAAGTGAGTATACTACCCCAATACACTCATTAAGTTAAAGATAGGTAAATACATTGCCACGACCAGCCCACCAACCACTGTACCAAGAAAGACAATAATTAGGGGCTCGAGGATTTTACCTAAATTATCTACGGTGTTATCAACGTCAAATTCATAAATCGTTGCTACTTTATTCAGCATATCATCGAGCTTACCAGACTCCTCGCCAATCATAACCATTTGTAGAACCAATTCTGGGAAAGCGCCGGTATTGCGCATCGCGATATACATTGGCATGCCTGCCGCAGTATCTCGGTAGACTTGTTGAATAGCCGTTTCAAAATGAAGATTACCTGCGGTTTTCGCGGTCGTTTTTAGGCTATCAAGAATCGGGATCCCAGCCGCAAAGCTGGTGGCGAGGGTTCGGCTAAATTTGGCGATCGACGCTTTGCAGAGTATGCCACCAACAATGGGTATAGTGAGTGCTAAGCGGCTGGTTTTTAAACGGAATTGGAACGATTTTTTACGGATAAGTTTAAAACCGAATACGATGGCAATGCAGAGCAGTACAAAGACTAAGCTGTAGGCTTGAACAAGATGCGACAGTTTAAGTACTTGTTGAGTAAACCAAGGTAACTCGGCACCAAAACCTTGAAACATAAGCTCAAATTCAGGAATAATCATGGTGAGCATTAAGTAAGAGACGCCAAGCGCAACCAACATCACCATCGCTGGATAGATTAACGCTTTGATCACTTTGGCGCGCAGTTGTTCGGTTTTCTCTCGATAGGTGGCAAGGCGCTCAAAAACTTCCGCCAAGTTACCCGATTGTTCACCCGTTTGTACCAAATCAACGTAAAGAGGGTCAAACAGGCTACTGGCGGTACGCATTGCTTTTGAGATCGGCGTCCCTGCTGCTACGCCTTTACTTATTTGAGTGATGATCGATTTCATTTCTGCTTTTTGATGACTATCAGCGACTAACTTTAAGGCTTGAACAATCGGGACCCCCGTCGCGAGCATGGTTGAGAGTTGGCGAGTCAGCAGGGTAATCTCTTTGTTTGTGGCGCGATGAGTGAGACGAGTGATCAAAGAGAGGCTGCTTTTTTTGATCTTTTGAATCTGCACATGTTGATCTTTGAGTTTATCGCGCACTTCCAATTCGCTGATCGCTAAAAATTGCCCTGACACTTTTTTGCCAGAGCTATTGATGCCTTTCCAGCGATAATTTTTCAGTTCTTGTGCTTTAGATAGCGTCATAGCGAGAAATCCAATCGATTAGAAGTAAAGAACACGCTGCAGCTCGTCAATACTGGTGATCCCCTGTTGGAGTTTTTCTATTCCAGATTCTTGTAAAGTTTGCATACCATTAGCTTTAGCAATGGCTTCGATATGAGTAATCGAAGCGCGCTGCATGATCGCTTCAGCTAATTGGCTATTAAACGCCATCACTTCATAAATGCCGACTCGGCCACTGTAGCCTTTGGTGCATTCACTGCAACCGTTCGGATCCGCCGCGTAGAGAATGTCATCGGCTGATAAGTCAAACTGCTGTTGTTCCGTTACGTTTGGTTGTTTGGCGACTTTACAGTTCGGACATAAACGGCGTGCTAAGCGCTGAGCGATGATTAAGCTTAATGAAGAAGCGAGATTAAAAGGTTCAATACCCATATTAGCCAGGCGAATCACGGTCTCTGCTGCTGAGTTAGTGTGTAACGTGGAGAGCACTAAATGCCCGGTTTGAGCAGCTTTAACGGCAATTTCAGCGGTCTCGACATCGCGGATTTCACCGACCATAACAATGTCCGGATCTTGGCGTAAAAAAGAACGCAGCGCCTTAGCAAAGCCAAAACCGATTTTCGGTTGCACTTGTACCTGATTGATGCCGGGGAGATTGATTTCGACGGGATCTTCGGCGGTAGAAATATTCACCTGCTCACGATTTAATAAACTTAGACCAGTATAAAGGGAAACGGTTTTGCCGCTGCCGGTTGGGCCAGTCATCAAAATCATCCCTTGTGGCTGTTTGAGAGCATTGAGATAGAGCTGTTTTTGCATCTCGTTGTAGCCTAATTTGTCAATATCTAAACTGGCGGCGCTGCTATCGAGTAAACGGAGGACAATTTTTTCTCCCCATAAGGTGGGTAAGGTGGAAACGCGCATATCAATCGCGGTGGTGGCATTGAGGCGCAGTTTAATTCGCCCGTCTTGTGGCAAGCGCCGCTCGGCGATATCCAGTTTCGCTAAAATTTTAATTCGCGCCGCTAGCCGGCGGCCTAAATGGCTGGCGGGTTGTTGGGTTTGCACCAAAATACCATCGCAGCGTAAACGAACTCGATAAAGGGACTCGTAAGGTTCAAAGTGAATATCGGACGCGCCTTTACGCACCGCATCAAGCAAAATTTGGTTGATAAATCGGCTAACTGGAGAGTCATCTTGGCTAAGATCCTCGACTTGTTGCTGCTCATCATCAGAAATATCGACTAAGCTGGCTAGCTCGTCTTGGCTGATCTCTTTGCCTTGCGCAGAATGTCCAGCTAATGAACGTCCGTATAAGCGGCGAATAGCCCCTTGTAGTACTTTATAGTCTGCCAACACCACTTCAATCGCGAGTCCGGTGGCAAAGCGAAATTCTTCTTCTGCTTGCAGATGAGTCGGGTCGGCCATGGCTAAGGTGAGTACCAAGCCATTATTCTCAATCGGTAGCGCTTGGTAGCGCATGATTAACTCACGTAATCCGAGCTGTTGGCACAGCTCTGGGTAGGCATAATCGCTGAGGTTTTGGATCGGCAGTGCGAACAGCTGACTGATGTGTTCGCTCAGCTCTTGGCTATCGAAGATCGCCAAATCCAACAAAGCTTCCGGCGCGCTAGCGCCAGAAGCTTGGATATGTTCGACCAGCGCTTTTTCTTGGGTCAGGCTAAGTAGTTGCGCCTGACGCAAAATCGCGATGAGATTGGTGAGCATAATTTATTGATAAATTATGATTATGTTGTAGGTTCTGAAGTTGATTTTTTACTGCAAGATTTTATGTCGAGTTCTGCTATTTTATCCGTTGACTCACATGTCCAGCCGTTTGTGTCATCTCTTTTTAAAGTGATGGTTTGATCTTTCAATGCCCCTTCTTTAGTGAATTTAAATATAATGCTATAACTTTTATCGCTACTTGTAATGCTTAACTCACCTAATCCATTTGCCTTTTCCGAAGTGCCTAACTTAGTGACATCTTCTAATTTACCATGCTCTTGAATATACAGCTCTGCTGGGGTTTGTAACGCTCTTAATGTGGCAATGGCAGATGACGCTTCAGACTTAGTGACATAATCTTTATAAGCAGGTACAGCGACTGCCGCTAGCACGCCAATGATCGCCACGACGATCATCAGTTCAATTAGAGTAAAGCCTTGTTGTTTAGTGTAGTGAGTTTTCATGACTGAATTATCCTTGGGTATGGTCAGTTGTTGAGACCGAATTAGGATAAGTGTCTGGTTGCATTAATAAAACTGTCACACAAATGTGTTTCGAGTCAGGCGACAGTTTTTACATCCGCGTTGAAATGTCGTTGCTGAAATTCTGCGAGTCAGTTAAAGATATCCCGATAAACAGTGTGGCAATTGGTGTTTATCGGGAGTGATAAAGAGGCAATGGTGGTTTGATATCAATTCGATGACAGGCTGAGGCGATGCTTCAGGGGGATAAAACCCGATGAACCTTTAACCTTTAGCCTTTTAGGCGCATTGAGAGATCCAACGCTTGAATATGCTTGGTTAATGCCCCTACCGAAATATAATCCACTCCCGTTTGCGCGTATTCGCGAATGGTCGCTAAGGTGACATTGCCTGAGTTTTCCAGAGCAGCCCGTCCTGCGTTGATACGCACGGCTTCACGCATCGTCTCTAAGCTAAAATTATCGAGCATAATAATATCAGCCCCGGCGTGAATCGCTTCTTCGAGCTCGGCTAAGTTTTCGGTTTCCACTTCAACCGGTTTGCCCGGATTAAGCGCTTTTGCAGTCGTGATCGCGGGGGTGATCCCGCCGCAAGCAATAATATGATTCTCTTTGATCAGGTAAGCATCAAACACACCGATACGATGGTTAAAGCCCCCGCCACAAGTGACGGCGTATTTTAAGGCATTACGTAGTCCCGGTAGCGTTTTGCGAGTATCTAATAGACGACACGAGGTGCCTTCCAGTTGCTTGACGTATTGGGCGGTAACGGTAGCGCAGCCAGATAAGGTTTGGATAAAATTCATCGCGTTACGTTCACCGGTCAAGAGTGCACGCGCAGGGCCGCTTAGCGTGCACAATACTTGATTGGGTTCGAGCGAGTCACCATCTTGCACATGCCAATCTATAGCTACTTCACCACCAAGTTGTCGAAAAACTTCATCAGCCCAAGCTTGGCCACAAAATACGCCCGATTCGCGAGTGATGATCGTCGCCACATTATGGGCATCAGCAGGGATCAGGCTGGCGGTAATATCTGCCGTTGGATCGACATTACCACCAAGATCTTCTTCTAGTGCATCACGTACCGCACGCGTAATATCTAAGGGAAGCTGTTGTTTAAGGTAATCAAGGCGTTGTTGGCTGTTATGGGTGTTTTTCATCGCGAATCTAATCTAATATGCTATCGAACGGAGTTTGAATGATACGCTGACTAGGCGTGAAATTCAGCCACTAATCACGGATTTTGTGTAATCGATAAGGTGAAATTGATGATTGACCCAGCAGGCTGGTATCAAGTCGCTCGACATGTTCCGTCGCCTTTTTTTGATCAGCGCACTCAGCAACAACCCATTTCTCTATTGGTCGTGCATAACATCAGCTTACCGCCGGGGCAGTTCGGAGGGCCTTATATTGAACAGTTCTTTACCGGTCAATTGGATCCGAGCGCACACCCATTTTTTACCACCATTGCGACGATGCAGGTCTCAGCTCACTGTTTAATTCGCCGTGATGGCGAGGTCGTGCAGTTTGTGCCTTTTTCTGGGCGAGCTTGGCATGCTGGACAATCATCCTTTGCGGGTCAAGCGCGGTGTAATGATTATTCAATAGGTATAGAGTTAGAGGGCAGTGATTATGTGCCCTATACTTCGGCGCAATACCAATCATTGGTACGCTTAACAAAGGCTTTGCAACAGCGTTATCCGGCAATCACTCAGCAGCGGATCACCGGTCATCAATATATCGCTCCGCAACGCAAAACCGATCCAGGATTAGTATTTGATTGGCGCTATTTTTTTCAGCAGCTATCGCTTTAATTGAGCTGTTGATATTCAGTGAGGATCTGTTCTACCCAGTTGGCAATACGCTCATCACTGAGTTCATATTGTGAATCTTCATCGAGTGCTAAACCGACAAAATATTCACCATCGGCAGTCAGTGCTTTCGAGGCATCAAAATGGTAACCATGATTGGGCCAGTAGCCAATAAGCTTAGCGCCGCTCTTCTGGATCTCGTCGTGCAGCATCCCCATCGCATCCAGATACCACTCGCCATAGCCTTCTTGATCTCCTAAGCCGAACAATGCGACGCACTTGTCGTTTAGCGGTACGCCATCGATGTGATCCCATATTGCACTCCAATCTTCTTGGATTTCACCAAAATCCCAAGTTGAGATGCCTAAAATCAGTAGGTCGTAATCACGCATTTTGCTTAGTGGCGTCTCCTTGACATTATGGAGGGTCAATAATTCTTCGCCAATAATGGCGCGCATTTTTTCCGCTGCCATTTCGGTATAACAGGTGGTAGAACCGTAAAATAGGCCAATTTTCATAGAATCTTATTCATGGTTTAGAACGATGGACGAATTCTATACCCAATTCGACCAGAGATGCCACCTAGGAGTGGCGACTATTTTGTGGTATTAAGTTGAGGTCTAAATCTAATAAATAATGAGAAGAAGCGGTGTCAAAGCAATTGTCGGCCGACCATGGACTGGTTGAGCAGTTTTTAGATGCGATGTGGATGGAGCGAGGATTAGCGGAAAATACCCTGATGTCTTATCGCAATGACCTCACAAAATTATTGCTCTGGATGGAGCAACACGATTACCGATTAGATTTCATCAGCTTGGCTGGGTTGTTGGAGTATCAGAGCTGGCTAACCGATCAAGATTATAAACAAACCTCACGAGCAAGAATGCTCTCGGCGTTACGTCGTTTATTTCAGTATTTGCATCGTGAAAAAGTGCGTAGTGACGATCCGAGTGCCTTATTGGTGAGCCCTAAATTGCCACAGCGTTTACCGAAAGATCTCAGTGAAGAGCAAGTCGAAGCGCTGTTGAATGCGCCGGATCCTAATGATCCATTGGAGTTGCGTGATAAAGCCATGCTAGAGTTATTGTATGCGACCGGACTGCGTGTTACTGAACTGATTTCGTTAACCATGGAAAACATCAGCTTACGTCAAGGTGTGGTGCGGGTAGTTGGTAAGGGCGGTAAAGAGCGTTTAGTGCCGATGGGTGAAAATGCCATTGAATGGATTGAAACGTTTATCGCTCAAGGGCGCTTACATTTACTGGGCGACAATACGTCTGATGTGGTCTTCCCAAGTAAACGTGCGCAACAAATGACGCGGCAGACCTTTTGGCATCGGATTAAATATTATGCTGTGATTGCTGGGATTGATGTCGAAAAGCTGTCTCCCCATGTTTTACGTCATGCCTTTGCCACTCATTTACTCAACTATGGTGCCGATTTACGCGTGGTACAGATGCTGCTTGGTCATAGTGACTTATCGACCACGCAAATTTATACTCATGTTGCGACTGAGCGACTCAAACAAATACACAGCGAGCACCATCCAAGGGCTTAAAAGAAAGGATTATTTATGAAGGTTTTACACCGTCTGACGCTTTTTGCTTTACCATTTTTCACCATGGCATGCCATGCACAGGAATCAAAAGAGCAAACGCCAAGTTTGGATAAAGCAGGGTTTGAGCAACGTTTTGCCCCATTGGGTATTGATGTCACGGCTATCGTCCCTTCTGAGATCAGCGGATTGGTCGAAGTGCAAACGCCCGGTGGCGTGCTATACGCTTCGCCGGACGGTAAACATTTTATTGCCGGAACGTTATACGCATTGAAGGATGACGGCAGTTATGTCGATGTATTAGCCAAGCGCCAAGCGCCGATTAATGCACAAAAACTACAACAAGTTGCATCGAGCACAATTGAATTTAAAGCGCCTCAAGAGCGTTATATCGTGAGTGTGTTTACCGATACGACCTGCGGTTATTGTGTTCGTTTGCATAGCCAAATTAAAGATTACAATGATTTGGGGATCACCATCCGTTATTTAGCTTTCCCTCGTCAAGGCGTTGCCGGCCCTGTTGCCGAGCAAATGGCGGCGATGTGGTGTGCTAGCGATCCGAAGCAAGCCATGCACGAGGTGAAAATTGAGCGCAAAACGTTAACCCCGCAAGGGAATATCGCTCAGTGTAAACAGACCATTGCTGAACATTATCAATTAGGTCAAGAGCTGGGTATTTCAGGTACGCCAGCAATGTTCTTACCAAACGGTGAGATGATCGGTGGCTACTTACCCGCAGCTCAATTACTGCAACGCCTTCAACAAGGCTAATCTCACGACGTTGTTTATTACGAGGAAACAGGCTTGGCATGTCCAAGCCTGATTATTTTTATGATCGAGATCCACAGAAGACCAGAAGTCGATTTAAGCCTATTGCCTGACAGTATCCCCGATTTATTGAAACGCATTTATCTTAATCGAGGCATTACCCGTGTTGAGCAATTAGAGAAAAGCGCTAAATCTTTGCATTCGTATCAAAGTCTGCACGGGATTGAACTAGCCGTGTCACTCCTATTGAATGCCATTGAGCAGCAAAAGCGGATCATTATTGTCGGCGATTTTGATGCCGATGGGGCCACGAGTTGTGCGCTGTCGGTATTAGCGCTGAGAATGCTGGGTAGCCGTAATGTTGATTATTTAGTCCCTAATCGTTTTGAAGATGGCTATGGACTCAGTCCTGAAGTGGTTGATCAAGCCTTACATATGGGCGCAGAGATGATCATGACGGTGGATAATGGCGTCTCTTCCATCGAAGGGGTACGTTATGCCAAGCAACATGGTTTGCAAGTCTTAGTCACCGATCACCATTTACCCGGACAAGTCTTGCCTGAGGTCGATGCCATGGTGAATCCTAATCTACAGCAGTGTGCTTTTCCGTCAAAAGCGCTTGCTGGGGTAGGGGTGGCGTTTTACTTAATGATGGCACTGTGCGTGCATATGCGTCAGTCAGGATGGTTTATTAAACACGGCATCCCTGAACCTAAACTCATGGAATTGATCGATTTAGTGGCATTAGGTACCGTGGCTGATGTGGTTCCACTGGATGACAATAATCGCATTTTAGTCCATCAAGGTTTACAGCGTATTCGCGCAGGTAAAGCTCGTCCGGGTATCCAAGCCTTAATTGAAATTGCCAAACGCGATGCGCGAAAACTAGTGGCTGCCGATTTCGGTTTTGCGCTCGGGCCAAGGATTAACGCGGCAGGGCGGTTGGATGATATGTCGTTTGGGGTTGAACTGTTGTTAACCGACAATATCCATGCCGCGCGGCGTATGGCCAGCGAATTGGATGCCCTGAATCAAACTCGTAAAGAAATCGAAGAAGGGATGAAGCAAGAAGCGTTAGCGTTTTGTGAGCGTCTTCAGTTTGCCGATAATAGCGCGTTGCCACAGGGGTTAGTGTTATTTCAACGAGATTGGCATCAAGGGGTGATCGGTATTTTAGCTTCCCGGGTCAAAGACAAATACCACCGTCCCGTGATTGCCTTTGCCGATGGTGGCGACGGATTAATTAAAGGTTCTTGTCGCTCGATCCCTAGCTTACACATGCGAGATACCTTAGATAAAATTGATACCCAGAATCCGGGGATCATTATCAAATTCGGTGGTCATGCGATGGCGGCAGGGTTAACCATTGCTGAAGCTAACTTGCCGCGTTTTCGTCAGCTGTTTGAGCATGAAGTGGCTTTACAGTTAGATGAAGCTAGCTTAAAAGGGATCGTACTCAGTGATGGTGAGTTAACTCCAGAAGAGTTCTCGATGCATACCGCCGAGTTATTAAGATCCGCAGGGCCTTGGGGACAAGCCTTCCCTGATCCACTGTTTGACGGTGAGTTTAAAGTTCTCCACCAAAAATTAGTCGGTGAAAAACACTTAAAATTAATGCTTGAACCGTTATTTAAAGGTCATCCAACCAATATCATGATCGATGGTATTGCTTTTAATGTTGATCTCCGTCGTTGGCCCGATGCTTCGGTGAAAACGGTACGCTTAGCTTATAAACTCGACATTAACGAATTCCGTGGCAACCAGTCTTTACAGTTACTGATTGATTGCTTAGAAGCCAAATAATCCTCGCCAACTTCTCATTCCGGACTGAGTTCACCTACACTCAGTCCGGTCACTCTATTGCTATTATTTTTCGCTACGACCTTATTAGGTTATTGACTTAGGCTTAATTTGTAATTGGTCTGACCTATACTATTGCTGTTTTAATACGCGGTTGTTATCAAAGTGTTTTAACTTGGCGGGTTCTATGATTTGGGTCAACTTTTGACTGGACACTCGCGTTTTAATTATGTTAATTTCTACCCCAACTTGAAATTGGTATTACCAATTGCCTGCAAAAAATGACCAGTAGAAGAACAATAAATTATGGCTTATCAAAGGATTCGTCAGCCGAAACTTTCTGATGTGATAGAGCAAGAGTTAGAACGGTTGATTGTGGAAGGAACATTAGCCCCAGGGCAGCAACTCCCTCCGGAGCGCGAGCTGGCAAAACAGTTCGAGGTTTCTCGTCCTTCGATACGTGAAGCGATACAGCGTTTAGAAGCAAAACGTTTATTGACGCGTCGCCAAGGTGGCGGAACCTTTGTCAGTGAACATATCTGGCAAAGTTTCTCTGATCCTCTGCTAAATTTATTGTCTAGTCATTCGGAAACACAGTTAGATTTACTGGAAGCACGCCATGCGTTGGAAGGTATTTCAGCTTATTTTGCCGCTTTGCGTGGTACCGATGAAGATTTTGCTCGTATTCAAACCAGTTTGGCGCGAATTAGCGAAGTTCAAGACTTGAAAGATACCGAAGCAGAAGCCAGCACGGTCATGGCCTTTTTGATAGCGATTACCGAAGCCACTCATAATGTGGTGCTGCTGCATATCGTTCGTAGCCTTGCGCCTTTGCTTGAGCAAAATATTTTGCAAAATTTTAAATTATTACGCCGCCGCCCCGAAGCGGAGGAGAAAGTAACTAAGCACCGAGCTAATATCGTGGATGCGATCGTTTCTGGTCAGCCAGAAAAAGCACGAGAAATGTCACACTCACATTTAGCTTATATCGAAGAAACATTGTTGGATTTGACCCGAGAAGAGTCTCGACGTGAACGTTCTCTCCGTCGCATCCAACAGGGTAATGAGCCGCAATAGCGGTCCATTGCGGTTCTAAATAAATCCAACCAACAGAAGGATAGATCGCCATGTCTGACATGAAGCATGACGTAGATGCACTGGAAACTCAGGAGTGGCTAGCTGCCCTGGAATCCGTTGTACGTGAAGAAGGCGTAGAGCGTGCGCAATTTTTACTAGAAGAAGTTCTAGAAAAAGCTCGTCTTGGTGGTGTTGATATGCCAACCGGTATCAACACTAATTACATCAATACGATCCCTGCAGCCCAAGAGCCCGCTTACCCTGGCGACACCACGATTGAAAAACGTATTCGTTCAATCATTCGTTGGAACGCGATCATGATTGTTCTTCGTGCTTCGAAGAAAGATCTTGATTTGGGTGGCCATATGGCTTCTTTCCAGTCTTCTGCCGCGTTTTATGAAACGTGCTTCAACCATTTCTTCCGTGCTCCTAACGAAAAAGATGGTGGTGACCTCGTTTATTATCAAGGTCATATTTCTCCAGGAATCTACGCGCGTGCCTTCGTTGAAGGTCGCCTGACTGCTGAACAATTGGACAACTTCCGTCAGGAAGTCGATGGCAAAGGTCTGCCTTCTTACCCACACCCGAAATTGATGCCTGAATTCTGGCAATTCCCGACCGTATCTATGGGTCTGGGTCCAATCGCCTCTATTTATCAAGCTCGTTTCCTTAAGTACCTAGATGGTCGTGGTCTTAAAGATACTTCTGAGCAACGCGTTTACGCTTTCCTTGGTGATGGTGAAATGGATGAGCCAGAATCACGCGGCGCAATCTCTTTTGCTGCTCGTGAAAAACTGGATAACCTATGTTTCCTTATCAACTGTAACTTGCAGCGTCTTGATGGCCCAGTGATGGGTAACGGCAAGATCATTCAAGAGCTAGAAGGCCTATTTAAAGGCGCTGGCTGGAATGTGGTTAAAGTGATTTGGGGTAACAACTGGGATGCACTATTAGCGAAAGACACCTCTGGTAAGTTACTGCAATTGATGAATGAAACCATCGATGGCGATTACCAAACGTTCAAAGCGAAAGATGGTGCTTACGTTCGTGAACACTTCTTTGGTAAATACCCAGAAACAGCGGCACTGGTTGCCGATATGACTGATGATGAGATTTTTGCTCTGAAACGTGGTGGTCATGAGCCATCAAAACTGTTCGCAGCGTTCAAGAATGCGCAAGAAACTAAAGGTCGTCCAACCGTTATCCTAGCGAAAACCGTTAAAGGTTATGGCATGGGTGAAGCGGCGGAAGGTAAAAACATTGCGCACCAAGTCAAGAAAATGGACATGACCCATGTTCTTGCGATGCGTAATCGTCTTGGTTTACAAGATCTTATCTCAGATGAAGCGATCAACGATTTACCTTACTTAACGCTTGAAGAAGGTTCAAAAGAGTACGAGTACTTGCACGCGCGTCGTAAAGCCTTACATGGTTATACACCACAGCGTTTGCCTAACTTTACTCAGCCTTTAGTTATTCCTGAGTTAGAAGAATTCAAACCGCTACTTGAAGAGCAAAAGCGTGATATCTCTTCGACCATGGCGTTTGTACGTACGTTGAATATTCTTCTGAAAGACAAGAATATTGCCAAAAACATCGTACCGATCATTGCTGATGAAGCGCGTACCTTTGGTATGGAAGGTCTGTTCCGTCAAATCGGTATTTACAACCCGCATGGTCAGAACTACACCCCACAAGATCGTGATATCGTTTCTTACTACAAAGAAGCGACGTCAGGTCAGGTATTGCAAGAAGGCATCAACGAGCTAGGCGCAATGTCGTCATGGGTATCAGCGGCGACCTCTTACAGCACTAACGATCTACCGATGATCCCGTTCTATATTTACTACTCGATGTTTGGTTTCCAACGCGTTGGTGATATGGCATGGATGGCGGGCGACCAACAAGCTCGTGGCTTCCTATTGGGCGCAACGGCGGGTCGTACTACGCTAAATGGTGAAGGTCTACAGCATGAAGATGGCCACTCACACATCCTAGCGAGCACAGTACCAAACTGTATCTCTTATGACCCAACCTTCGCTTATGAAGTGGCGGTGATCATTCAAGACGGTATTCGTCGTATGTATGGTGACCAAGAGAACGTGTTCTACTACTTGACGCTAATGAACGAAAACTACGCAATGCCAGCAATGCCTGAAGGCGCTGAAGAAGGCATCCGTAAAGGTATCTACAAGCTAGAAACCTACACAGGTTCAAAAGCGAAAGTTCAGTTGATGAGCTCTGGCACGATCATGAATGAAGTGCGCAAAGCCGCGCAAATTCTGAGTGATGATTATGGCGTTGCTTCGGATGTTTACTCGGTGACTTCATTTAACGAATTAGCTCGTGATGGTCAAGCGTGTGAGCGTGATGCAATGCTTCATCCTGAAGCGGAAGCGAAAGTACCTTATATCGCACAAGTGATGGGTACAGAGCCTGCGATTGCTGCGACTGACTACATGAAAAACTATGCGGAGCAAGTACGTGCTTACGTTCCTGCGGAGTCTTATAAAGTATTAGGTACAGATGGCTTTGGTCGTTCAGACAGCCGTGAAAACCTTCGCCGTCACTTTGAAGTGAATGCAGGTTATGTTGTGGTTGCAGCACTAAGCGAACTGGCCAAACGTGGTGAAGTTGAGAAATCGGTAGTGGTTGAAGCTATCAAGAAATTTGATATCGACACCGAAAAAACTAACCCGCTATACGCTTAATTGAAGGTAGGAAAGAATAATGGCAATCGAAATTAATGTACCGGATATCGGTGCCGATGAGGTTGAAGTTACTGAGATTCTTGTCAGCGTTGGCGACAAGGTTGAAGAAGATCAATCGCTTCTCACTGTTGAAGGTGATAAAGCCTCAATGGAAGTTCCTGCATCTCAAGCAGGTATTGTTAAAGAGATCAAAGTGACTGTCGGCGACAAAGTAACGACCGGCTCTTTGATCATGGTGTTTGAAGCTGAAGGTGCCGCTGCAGCGGCACCTGTGGCTGAGGCTCCTGTTGCTGCTGCGGCCGCCGCTCCTGCCGCTACTGAACTGAAAGAAGTTCAAGTACCGGATATTGGTGGCGATGAAGTTGAGGTGACTGAAATCATGGTTGCCATCGGCGACGTGGTAACAGAAGAGCAATCGTTGATCACCGTTGAAGGCGATAAAGCCTCAATGGAAGTACCCGCGCCTTTCGCTGGTACAGTGAAAGAAATCAAAATTGCCTCTGGTGACAAAGTGACCACGGGTTCTTTGATCATGGTCTTTGAAGTAGCTGGTTCTGGTACTTCGGCTCCAGCGCCTGTTGCTCAAGCTAGCGCTCCAGCAGCTCCGGCTGTAGCAGCAGATAAAGACGTTCAAGTGCCAGATATCGGTGGCGATGAAGTTGAAGTGACCGAAATCATGGTTGCGGTTGGCGACATGGTTGAAGAAGAGCAATCGTTGATCACCGTTGAAGGCGATAAAGCCTCGATGGAAGTTCCTGCACCTTTTGCTGGTAAAGTGAAAGCGATTAAAGTCGCTGCGGGTGACAAAGTTTCTACTGGCTCACTGATCATGGTGTTTGAAGTGGCTGGCGCAGCTCCTGCGCAAGTGGCGGTTGCTGCTCCTGTACAAGCTTCAGCACCAAGCGCTGCCGCTGCTGCACCAGTAGCACAAGCGAGTGCTGCTACGACAGCTGATTTCCAAGAGAATCATGAATACGCTCATGCCTCTCCAGTGGTTCGTCGTCTCGCTCGTGAGTTCGGTGTTAACCTGTCTAAAGTGAAAGGATCTGGTCGTAAGAGCCGCATCTTAAAAGAAGACGTACAAAACTACGTTAAAGAAGCGCTAAAGCGTCTTGAATCTGGATCAGCGGCGGTCGCTTCTGGTAAAGGTGATGGCGCGGCACTTGGTCTGCTTCCTTGGCCAAAAGTGGACTTTAGCAAGTTTGGTGAAACTGAAGTTCAACCACTTTCTCGCATTAAGAAGATCTCTGGCGCTAACTTGCACCGTAACTGGGTAATGATCCCACACGTTACCCAATGGGATAACGCGGACATTACTGAATTAGAGAATTTCCGTAAAGAGCAAAACGCCATCGAAGCGAAGAAAGACACTGGCATGAAGATCACCCCACTGGTGTTCATCATGAAAGCGGTCGCTAAAGCGCTAGAAGCCTTCCCAGCATTTAACTCTTCATTGTCTGAAGATGGCGAAAGCTTGATTCTCAAGAAGTATGTTAACGTGGGTATTGCGGTAGATACCCCGAATGGTCTAGTGGTACCTGTGTTTAAAGATGTTAATAAAAAAGGCATCTACGAGCTTTCAGCTGAGCTGGCTGAAGTCTCGAAAAAAGCGCGTGCCGGTAAACTGACCGCTGCTGATATGCAAGGTGGCTGCTTTACTATCTCTAGCCTAGGTGGTATTGGTGGTACGGCATTTACGCCGATCGTCAATGCACCAGAAGTGGGTATTCTTGGTGTATCTAAGTCGGAAATTAAGCCAGTGTGGAACGGTAAAGAATTTGCTCCACGCTTACAGCTTCCATTGTCACTGTCTTACGATCACCGAGTGATCGACGGTGCAGAAGGTGCACGCTTTATTACGTACTTGAATGGCTGCCTAAGCGATATTCGTCGTTTAGTATTATAAGCAGTTAGCGAGTGAAGGCGGCTTTTCAGCCGCCTTGATTCAACTATTATCTTGTAATTGGCTGATATAGTGTTTTTTATTCAGCGAATTGTCGTCTAGCTCACAGGCTAAATGGATTTACTTTTCACACCATTAACATCTCTGTAAACTGTTGCGGTCTGAAAAATAATCGTTTTAAACCATTATGTT
>NZ_WXWK01000178.1:0-22379 GCF_009904835.1 Vibrio sp. V33_P6A3T137
CCTTCTACACCATAACGTTTAATTGACATAATATTCTCCAGTGATAATACTTAATCTATAAAATTAATTAATTTTATAGATTATTGATGGGTGTTATTTCTATAAATAAATACACCATTTCTATTGTCGGTTACTTTATCTTTTAAATAAGATAGCTCACCATTTACAAATACAGATTCAATACCTTGCGCGACAGAAATTGGATTTTCGTACGTTGCAGTATCTTTAATTGTATTTGGGTTAAATAAAACCAAATCTGCGTAAGCGCCTGCTCTTATTTCTCCACGATCTTTTAATTGATAACGTGTGGCAGACATACCCGTCATCTTGTGAATCGCTTCTGCCAATGGGAAAAGCTGCTCTTCACGACAGTAATGCCCCAAGACTTTCGGGAATGTGCCCCACAAACGTGGATGTGGATGCGGGTCGTTTGGTAATCCATCTGAGCCCACCATGGTCAACTTATACTTAAGTACACGTTTAACGTCGCTTTCAACCATGCAGTGATAAACCGCGCCCGCAGGTTGCAATGCTTTTGCCGCTTCCATAAGAGGCAAGTGCATATCGTCAGCAATGTCTTTCAGCATCTTGCCAGCGTGCTCTGGTTTGCTTTCAGACCAGGTAATGAAGATATCAATTTCATCCGTAACCTGTTTTAAATCCAGTGTCGAAGAGCTAGCGGAATATGGATAACAATCGCAAGACACGTCTTGATGCTCAGAAACCTTGTCCATCAAATCCAGCACTTCTACCGTACGTCCCCAGTTGCCTGCACCTGCACATTTAAGATGAGAAATCACCACTGGCACTTTAGCGTACTGCCCAGTTTCAAAGGCTTCTTCCATTGCGCTGATGATTTCTTCAAACTCGGTGCGCATGTGTGTGGTGTAGATACCACCGTGATGACCGAGAATTTCCGCTAGGCGCATGACTTCGTCCGCGTTCGCTTGCTTGGCACTCGCATAAGCAAGACCCGAGCTTAAACCCAATGCCCCTTCTTCCATCGCTTGCGTCAATGTTTGGCGCATTTGGTCGATTTCTTCATCGGTTGCCGTGCGCAGTAAATCGTCCATCACATTGTTACGTAATGTCGTGTGACCGACTAACGCCGCGACGTTAACCGCAGGGCTAGCCGCTTGTACCGCCTTCGCATATTCCGCAAAAGTTGGGTATTTGAAATCTTCCTGCTTGCCCAATAGATTCATTGGGTCTGGCGGAGTACCACTGAGTACCGCAGGGCTTGCGCTAATTCCGCAATTGCCTACGATTACCGTCGTCACGCCTTGGCTAATCTTTGCTAAGCAATCAGGGTAACGAATCACATTGATGTCATCATGCGTGTGCACATCAATAAATCCCGGAGCCAACGCAAGACCTTGACCGTTGATAACCTTCTTTGCAGAAAGCTCGTCTAGCTGACCTACTTGCTCAATACGATCTTGACGAATTGCAACATCAGCAATGAATGGTGCTGCACCTGTACCGTCAAATACCTCTAAGCTTTTGATAATGGTGTCGAACAGCATACTTCACTCTCTTCGTCCGTAATTAACATGATTCCATCTTAATAATTCTTGAAATTTAAACAGTGAAGAAACACACAAAAAACTCAGATTTGTTTGATACTTTTTAACATATTGTTTATGGTGGTTAGCAACAAACACTTAATATCAATCAGTTAAACCATGTTAGAAGTAGGTGCGCCATGAAAGACAATCGCCAAAAGTGTGATAAAAACTATCATAATGAGTTTGTTACCACGCCAGGTTACGGAGAAAAGGCTCAACCTGTTGCGGGCAATTCGGAAGGATTACACAGTTTGATCCATGAAGAGATCACCCTACCCGCTGCGGTGATCAAATCTTCTTCATTAAAAAACAACCTCGATTGGATGCAGCGTTTCGCCAATCAACACAAAGTGAAACTGTCACCGCACGGTAAAACCACCATGACACCTGCTTTCTTTCAGCAGCAATTAGAAAACGGCGCTTGGGGCATTACCGTAGCAACGCCGGCTCAGGCAGAGATTGCGGCTCTCGGCGGAGCGAAAAATATCATCATGGCGAACCAACTAGTGGGGCGCGCGAATATGACCATCATCGCCAACTTGGTTAAAGCCCATGGGATCAACTTCTATTGCTGTGTGGACTCAAGCCGAAACGTCAAAGCGCTAGAACGTGCGTTCGCTGAACATCAATTGCCGCTTAATGTACTGATTGAGTTTGGTGTCGAAGGCGGTCGCTGTGGATGCCGAAACCAGCAAGATGTGGTTGAACTCGCTACTCTCATCCACCAGCAACCTCATCTTACGCTCAAAGGTATCGAGGTCTACGAAGGCGTCATTCATGGTGACAATGCTGAACAGGACATTCGTGACTTCCTCAACACCACATTAGAAATCGCAGCTCAGCTACAAAGCAAAAAGTTGATTGAGTTCAAACCTCTGGTTACTGGCGCAGGCTCTGCTTGGTATGACGTGGTTTCCGAATGCTTCGCCAACCTAGAAGATTTTGACGCCATCATTCGCCCAGGTTGCTACGCGATTCATGACACAGGCATTTACCTAGACGCACAAAACAAAGTCATGCAGCGAGCTGAAAACAACCAAGGGGCAGCGTGTGATTTAGGCGGTGATTTGGAATCGGCTCTAGAGCTTTGGGCTTATGTCATTTCTCGCCCTGAGCCAACTAAGCTAGTTGCTGGCTTCGGTAAACGTGACGTTGCATTTAATGCCGGGTTGCCAATCCCTGAACGCGCATACCGCGATGGTGAGCCAATCTCGATTGAAAGTGCGCTAACTACCGCAGTGATGGATCAACACGCCTTCATCGAAGTAGACGCAAACAGCGACCTTCAAGTGGGTGATATAATTGCCTTCTCAACCTCTCATCCATGTTTAACATTTGATAAGTGGCGTGCCGTGGCAATTTGTGATGATGAGTATCAAGTCACTCATTGGGTGAAAACATGTTTCTGATGATGAGCTTAGTGAAGCTTTTCGCTATACTTCATGCCAAACCTGTAGAGGCGGAACAATCGCCTCAATGTAAAAGATAGGAACACAGCTTGAGTTTAGAAATCGATATTATTTCGCAAATCACTGAGCGTTTCAGTGCGCTGCGCGATGCCGAAAAGAAGGTCGCTAAGTTGATCCTAGACGACATTCAAACTGCCGCCAATGCCAGCATTACTGAACTGGCAGAAAGCGCAGAAGTGAGTGAAGCCACCATTACCCGTTTTGCCAAAGCTATTGGCTGTAAAAACGTGCGAGATATGAAGATCAAATTGGCACAAACTTTAACGGTTGGACAACGATTCATCCTTGAGCCTCCCGATCAAAGTGGCTACCAAGGTATCTATGAGTCGATCAAGCAATCCCTTGACGTAAACCACCGTTTGATTGTTGAAGAAGATATCGACACTGCCGTGAACTGGCTACACAACGCAAGACAAGTGATTTGTATTGGTATGGGTGGCGGTTCAACCATTGCAGCACAGGAGATGCAGCATCGTTTGTTCCGTCTGGGCTATCCTGTTGTGGCCTATAATGATGGTTTGTTATCGCGCATGATTGCGGCTACTGCAGACACAAACGATGTGTTAGTGATGATCTCAGCCACAGGCTATACTCCTGCGATCATTGAAACCGCGCAATTAGCAAAGCAGTACGGCGTAAAAGTCATTGTGATTACTCCGAAAGACACGCCTTTGACCGAGCAAGCCGATTTGGTTCTGCCTATCGAGCACCAAGAGACAGATTTCATCTACAAGCCATCCGCTTGTCGTTACGCGATGTTGGCTTTGGTTGACGTGCTTTCAATGTCATTAGCAGTTAATCATAAGCGACGCTCTCGCGATAAACTGCGCCGACTCAAGGTTGCTCTCGACTCTTATCGTGGCGGTTTAGAAAGGCAGCCTCTCGGAGATTAAACCGAGGTAACTCCTTCCGATGACAGTCGATTCCGAAAACGACAAAGCCCGATGTTCAACATCGGGCTTTTGTTTATTCGTGACTTGGTAAAGGGATAATTTGAAGATATCAGTTACTCACCATGCTAGACTACATTCAGTCGTATTCCCGATGTTCGTGCTGTCTGAAATAATAACGCCTTCAAAGCCCATATTTTGACGCAGCAGTTGCTGTAAAATCGTCGCCGATAAGGATCGCATCCAACTGTGGCTACGCCGACTAACCCTGTCGATCCAAAAGTAAATGAAAAAATGGATAACAGGCTCAGTCATTCATGTGGGCGTACTCTCCTAAAGAAATGAGGCAATCGGATTAGGGGATTTCAGCTAGAGAAGTCAAGAGGAGAAAATCAGAGTTACTCCTCCTGATTTTGTCATTGATGTGAACGTAAGAACGTCGCACAGATTGTCGCTATACTGCATATCACTAATACCAAACCTAAATGCTGAACGATACCAGCTAAAGCTAATCCACCACCAATCAATAAGTAATACATCAGTCCCAATAATGCGCCAGCACTACCCATTTGTTGTTTATAATCAACCAAAGCTAAACTCAGTACATTGGGAATCGCAATACCAAAAGACATCACCACCAACATCATAGGTAGAACAAACCCGATTGAATTTAGCATACTAAAAACACCGCTAGCTCCTATCGCTAATAACAGCGTCGCTAACCACAATAAAGTCCTTTGCGACACTTTTTTGGCAAGGAGGGATTTGTTTGCATAACTGCCAAGCAACGTACCAAATCCCAAGACAATCCCACTGTAGCCGAATTGTTCAGAATTCAAACCTAAGTCAGAGAAAATAAATGCGCCGAGTTGGTAATAAGAAAATAAAGCAATGTTATAAAGCGCAACTAATATTACTGACAGCCATATGTGTCGGTCTTTAAACATGCTAATACTTAAATAGCCAAGTTGTAGTGGTTGCTTTTTAGTTTGAGTTTCAGGAAGCTTGAACAAATTATAGAAAAACAACAGCAAAGCGATAATAAATAGTGCGAAAAACACATAATGATGACCACCCATTGCTGTAAGTTGACCACCTAACAGCATGCCTAACACTGGACTTATCGAAATACCCATTCCCATTAAACTAAAGACCTTGCCTAGTTCTTCACCACTAAATGCATCACGAAGCATTGTCTGTGTAACCACTGAGCCAACCGCTATTCCAAATGCGCTGAGTGCTCGTGCAATCATAAGCACGGTAAAACTTTCCGCTTGAATCGCGACCAAAGCTGCACAGCTGTATGTAAATAACCCAGCCATCATCGTTGGGCGTCTACCAAATTTGTCCGCCAAAATACCCCAAACTAAAACACCCATGGCAAAAGCTAAGAAGTAAACGGATAGTGTTTGTGCAGCTTGGGAATAGCTAACAGAGAAGTATTGAGCTATGGACCCTAAAGCTGGGCTATAAATAGTTTCAACAATTTGTGGCAACATCAACATCACAATCATTAGCCATAAAGACGGTTTCGTATTCATATAAAGTCCTCATTATGAATCACATTGGCGCGCAGTATAAATCGGACTATCATTTCCCTATTAACAATAAAAAAACCAAAAACATCAAAATTCGGACAAATGGCACTTATTAATCAAGAAACTCACTTCGATCCTGATAGCTTAAATTCTAGCGTTGTTGGCATAGCCGCTAACGTTGGTAAACACGACTCTGGTAGGCATCAACATAAAAAAGGGCAATTACTTTTTGCTCCGCAAGGGTGTATGAGCTTTGCTTTAGACAATGCGATATGTATTTTACCGCCGACAAAAGCGGTTTGGATTCCGCCATCAACGCCACACCGTGCGACGATGACGAATGTTGTCGCTTATCGTTCGTTATACTTCGATTGCACTGATTTTGAATATCCAAATGACATCACCATAATTGAAGTAAATGCACTGCTAAAAGCACTGATTAATAAAATGTCGTTATGGTCATGGGATAAATCTGAACATGAAATGAAGAATACGACAGCTCTATTTTGGGAGGAGTTTTACGCTGCAAAACGTCATGCATTTCAAATTCCTCTACCAGTAGATCGTCGATTTAATAAATTCCGTGAGCAATTGATGAATGAATCTTTTTTAGTGCCAAGTCTGACCTCCATTGCCATCTCTATCGGAGCAAGCAGCAAAACTGTCACTAGGCTATTTAAATCAGAAACAGGGATGTCTTACCAAGACTGGAAACAGCAATGGCGTTTATTAAAAGCTATTGAATTACTTTCTAGAGGAATACAAGTGAACGACGTTGCCCATTGGCTAGATTTTTCTTCGGATAGTGCTTTTATTGCCTTTTTTAAGAAACAAACCGGACAGACACCTTTAAATTTCATAAGAAATAATATTGAGCACTTTGATGAAGGCGGTAGATAAATGGTCAAAATAATCCATGCCATACTGCGGTTGCGCCGCTGACTAAACAAAGTACCAGCGCTGCAACGCGGATTTTTTCTTTCGGCAATGAATACGTGGTTTTACGGGCTAACAGATAGCCTAACCAAGCAGCGGGGATCAACGGTAAAGTCAGCAGTACATGGTGCCACGTTAAAAAACCCGTCGGCCACTGCACCATTAACGAGATGATCGAACTAAATACAAAGAAAGCCGATAAATTACCGCGCAGTTGATTAGCTTCTTGATGCTGAAGCAACAGCGCCATCGGAGGGCCACCGATGCCACTACTGGTACCAAATACGCCAGAGAAAAATCCCGCGATGCCCATCCGAGTTGGATTTGGTTCAATACGCAGCGGCAGCAAACTCACTGCTACCGCAAACAGCACTAGCAAACCCAGCCACAGAGCCAAGGCCTGAGTAGAAATCCACATCAACAGTAAACCACCGACAATCGAACCCGGTATACGCCAAATTAAGGCCATTTTTAACCCACCAATCGAAATGCTCTCGCGATGTTTCATCGCATTAAGCACCGAAATAAATAGCGCGACCAAACAGATCGGCGCTGGCACATAATCTGGAGAAATCAGGAACAACAACGGCGATGCAACCACAGCTAGCCCAAAGCCGATCGCGGTCTGTACAAAGGAGCCTATGAAAACCAACATTATGGCCATCCACACACTCGCGTCTAAATATTCCATTTCGTTGCCTTGAACTATCATGTATCGAATGGCACTGACGGTATCAGTTCAGCAATATTTCGCAATAGAAACGTTTTGCCCAAATTGACCATGTCACGGTGCACAGACGAAAGCGCTGTCTCGTAGGCACTCAGTAATCACTATTCTGCCAGACACCTTCATTCTAAAACGGTAAATCCAGTATTTCGATCTGATTAAAATGTGGTTCTGCAAGGCCTTTTAAGTAGTTCGCCACATTCAAACTTTGTGAGTATGCGCTTTGACTGCCAGAGATAAGAGTCCGTTTCATATCAATTTCTTTTTAAACTGAAAGCCAGTGTTGTTGAATAAGTGGTTGAGGTGGAACGCGGGATAGCCAGCACGATCGAGATAAAAATCGCCCCTGCGCCGAAAATTTGCGTCCAAGTGAGTGCTTGTTCGAGAATGACATAACCCAGCAAGCAAGCTGAGACGCTACTTAAAAATCCGAGAAAGGACACAGTGACCGTTGGCAGTTGCTCAATACCACGGAACCAGAGAAAGTAAGCCAACATAGCGCCAACCACACTCAGATATCCGTAACCCAGGTAGTTAAGCACAGTAATTTGCTCTGGTACGCCTTCAATCCACAGGGTCGTGGGCAGCAAAAACACGCCACCAAACAGTAATTGCCAGCCGGTAAATCCAAGTGTGGACATGCCTTGAGGACGGCCCCATTTTTTGGTCATAACCACACCAGAGGCCATACTGAATGTTCCTAAACAGGCGATCAATAAACCTTGTATGCTCAAAGATGCGGTTTGATTAAGCACTAATAGTCCAATCCCAATGATACCAACACCCCCAGCAACCCACTGCAAAGGGGTGATCCGTGTACTCAGAAGAATCCAACTCATCATCATCACCAACATAGGTTGGAATGACATCACCAATGCTGCCATTCCTCCTGGTAATTCAGTCGCTGCAAAAAATAAGCAGTAAAAGAAGAAACCAATATTAAAAAAGCCCAATACAGGTAAACGCCACCACCAATGTCCAGTTGGTAAAGTTCGAGCAAACAGTACTAGCAATATCCCAGCAGGCAGAGCTCGTACTAAAGAGGCCATGAGTGGCGAATTTGGCGGTAGTACTTCGGTGGTTACGATATAGGTGCTGCCCCATACGATAGGTGCGATGGCAGTAAGCAGCATCGTCTTGATTCCTGACGTTGTATTCATTTTTGACCCTATTTAGTAGCGTTAACTTCCATAAAAGTATCTCTTAAAAAAGATACTTTTTAGAAAATAATAGAGAAATGGTTTTTAATCAAGTATCTTTTTAAAAAGATAAATTTAGAGGGAGACATCATGTCAGCAGATAACACCATGCCAAATGACAAAGTAGATGCCATTCTTGCACAATGGCAGAATGTCAGACCGGAGCTAGATTGCTCGGCGATGGGTATTGTTGGCCGATTAAGCCGCACTTATGGACTTTGGAAACCTCAATTAGAGCAAGTCTTCCAACGCTTTGATTTAAGCTCAGTTGAGTTTGATATTCTGGCAACCATCCGTCGTAGCAATACCGCCATCACGCCTACTGAGTTGTACCAAACCTTGATGCTCTCTTCCGGTGCGGTCAGCACACGTATTGAACAGCTAGTGCAACGCGGTTTAGTGCAGCGCATTGCCAGCGATCAAGACAGGCGCAGTTGTAAGGTGATTTTGACCGAACAAGGACAAAGGTTGATCGACCAAGCCTTGAATGACCATGTCGACAATATGAATCGCATGTTGAAAGTGCTCACGGAACAAGAACAAATACAGTTAGAGCAGCTCTTAAAAAAATTCTGCTAGCAGAATAAAAACCGAAATAGCAAAACTGATTGAGAAGGTACGCAGATAAATAAGACAAAGAATGATCGGCGAGTGAACTACCTACGCCTACCAATGCTGTCAATCCAAAAAATAAATTCAAAGATGGATAACCGTCTTCAACCAACACCACAGCTTCAAGTCGTTAGGATAAATCACATTTCCGAAGATAGAAATTCAGAAATTGCTGACTAAAATCAGCACCTTCTGTGGTTTGTGCTATACGTTAATGAGTCAGATATCAAAACAACGATAACTTGTTAAGTGAGCGCTTCATGTCTAACGATGCTATTTATGACCAAGCCCCTTGGGTCAAACTCTACAGTCCGGAGCAAATGGCTTTGCATCAAGGCCATGCTAAAGACAGCCATGCTTGGCGCAGTATTCCTGAAATGCTCAGTGAAGCGGCCGCCAAATACCGCCAACGTAAAGCTTTTACCACCTGTATGCCCAATGGCATGAATGGCTGCCTTACCTTTGGACAGGTCGATGAGATGTCGACCGCTTTTGCTCATTACCTACGCGGCGAACTTGGCTTGCAAGTCGGTGATCGCGTTGCGGTGCAAATGCCAAACTGTTTAAGCCTACCCGTTGCAGTCATGGGCGTGCTCAAATCTGGCTGTATCTTAACCAGCGTTAACCCACTGTACAGCCGACGTGAAATGAAACATCAGTTCTGTGACGCTGGGGTAAAAGCGATTGTCATTTGCGATATGTTCACCGATAAACTGCAAGACATTATTCAGCAAACCCCGATTCAGCACGTTGTCGTCACCTCTCTCGCCCAGTGGTTTCCTCCGGTGGTGCGCGGCATTCTTAAGCTGGTCTTGAAATATTGGAATAAGGTGATCCCAACGCATCAGTTGAGCCATCATTCTATCGATCAAGCGATTCAGCTTGGCCGCCTGCGCCAAAAAAACGATAAGCTGAATGTGGAAGAGTATTGGCAAGGTTTAACTCGCGCCGATACCGCGCTGCTGCAATACACAGGCGGTACCACTGGTGTCGCCAAAGGGGCGATGCTCAGTCATGGTAACTTGCTCGGTAACGTAGAGCAGATGGATAGCCTAGTTCAAGGACACGTCACGAGCGGCCAAGAGACGGTACTCACCGCTCTGCCGCTGTACCATATTTTTGCTTTCAGCGTTAACTTGTTGGAGTTTTGGCATCAAGGTGCGCACAATATTCTGGTACCCAGCCCAAGACCTATCCAAAACTGTCAACGCGCGTTTGATAACTATCCTATCAGTTGGATGACTGGCGTAAATACCTTGTATAACGCGCTGCTCAATGAAGAGTGGTTCACTACTTTTCCGCCTAAACATCTTAAAGCCGCTTTAGCTGGCGGTACCGCTTTACATGCTACGGTTGCTGAACGTTGGCAAAAAGCCATTCATTGCCCTTTAGTGGAAGGTTATGGCCTAACCGAAAGCTCGCCGGTACTCTGTTTTAATCCCTTAACCGATCCGCGTCCCGACTGTATCGGCATTCCAACACCGGGTACTCAGTTGCGTTTAGTGGATGATGACGGGCATACCGTCCCACTTGGTGAGCCGGGAGAACTGATTGCTAAGGGCGTGCAAATTATGCAGGGCTACTGGCAACAACCGGAAGAAACGGCTCATGCGCTGCGAGATGGTTGGTTATACACTGGCGATATCGCCATCATGCATCCCGATGGCCGCTTACGCTTAGTCGATCGGAAAAAAGATTTGATCCTTGTTAGTGGTTTTAATGTCTACCCCAACGAAGTGGAAGAAGCGATCGCTGGCTTAGAGCAAGTGATGGAGTCAGCGGTCGTCGGCGTTCCTGACCCACTCACTGGCGAACAAGTTCAAGCTTATGTGGTGCTGCGTGAACAAGGATTAGACGAAGCAAGCTTGAGGAAACACTGTAAAAATGAACTCGCCGCTTATAAGGTCCCGAAAAAAGTGGTCTTTGTTGATGAGCTACCGAAAACGCCAGTAGGCAAGGTTCTGCGCAAAGATGTTCGTGCCATGGCCCTTGGCCAACTCACCCGTTCTGATCATTAGGAGGCCACCATGTTAAGCGCTTTTGAAGAAACCCTATTATCGGTCATGATGATCATCATTATGTTTGGCATGGGCGCAAGCCTGACCTTTCGTGATTTTCGGATCGCCTTTAAACACCCTAGGGCTATCGTGGTCGGATTCAGCTCGCAATATGCCCTAATGCCCTTTATTGCCTTTGCTTTATCTTGGCTACTTAACCTCACCCCAGCACAAACGGTCGGCATGGTACTAATTGGTTGTATGCCTGGCGGCACCACCTCTAATATCTTTGCTTACTTTTCACGTAGCCTACTCAGCTTGAGTATCATGATGACTATCTGCTCAACAATAGCGGCTTTTGTGATGGTTCCGCTACTGATGCAGTTCTATACCCAAGGAATTGATGATTCGCTGCGTATCCCGCCCGATCAAATTGGTCGCTTATTGTTTGCGCTCCTGATCCCCACTCTGATTGGTATCTGGTTGCGGCGTAAAAATGCCAATATTGGCGCTGTGATTGAACTAACGGGGGGCGTGTTAGGCGCATTGGTGATTATTTTCTTGCTGGCCACTTGGGTGCCACGTAACTGGCAACTGCTGCTCACCACTCATTGGACGGTTTATGTTGCCGTTATCATGGTTGGATTGATTGGCTTTAATTTTGGCTATTTCTTCTCACGCTTGCTTGGTCTTAATCCACAAAAAGCGCGCACGGTATCATTAGAAACCGGCATTCAAAATGGCCCCCTCGCCGCTTTGGTGGTTAGCCTAAGTTTTGCAGGGGAATTACAGCAACAAATCTTATTGATCCCAGTCATGTACTCACTGTTTATCGTTATCAACTCCACGGTAGTCACTTTCTTTTACCGTAAACGTACCTTTAGTGAAGAGCTAGCGCGCGATCAAGCAAAAATCGAACCCGCCAGTAGTACTAGTTCATCAAGCCAGTAAATATGGCGCTCACCTCAGTTATCGCGATCAAGGCCGCTATGCGGCCTTTTCAATAACGAATGGCATGTTAATTAGATGCTACAATCAACAGCCCTGATCGCAGTATTGATTGATGCCCATGGGGATTTACCTGTGCTTACCAGCAACCGTAAGTGGCTGATGATGCAAGAACTAAAAATAAGTTTTATTGATAAGAAAAAGAGATTCAATAACCAAGCTTAGTCTTGGTTACCCAATTGTTTATCACACCATTTTTCAATATCGGGTGCATAGAGAGCCAATAAACCAATGCTCATCGCAATACCACAAATAATGTAAATCGCTACCATGTTGCCACTCCCGATTGTATCTGAAAATCCATTAACTGGCTGTCCTTGCATCGTGCACTTAAACGCTCAATTGTTCATAGTCTAGCTAAATACGTGGCTATTTGCTAACACACTACGACTTCGCTAATAGTTCATTTCTCACAATTTCAGCACCAGCGCTTAATGAGTGGAGTTTCGCTCGTGCTACCGCTCTAGACAAGGGAGCCATGCCACAGTTTGTGCACGGGTAGAGCTTATCGGCATCGACGTATTTCAGAGCATTACGCAGGGTGGCCGCTACCGCCTCTGGTGTTTCAATGCTGTTAGTTGCGACATCGATAGCACCGACCATCACTTTTTTGCCACGTACCAATTCGAGTAACTCCATTGGCACATGAGAGTTATGACACTCTAAAGAAATGATATCGATATTCGATTGTTGCAGTTTAGGAAACACCTCTTCGTATTGACGCCATTCACTGCCTAAGGTTTTTTTCCAATCCGTATTGGCTTTGATTCCATAGCCGTAACAAATATGTACCGCGGTTTCGCATTTTAAACCATCGATAGCTCGCTCAAGCGCTTCAATCCCCCAATCATTGACTTCGTCAAAAAAAACGTTGAACGCGGGTTCATCAAATTGAATGATGTCGACACCAGCCGCTTCTAGCTCTTTGGCTTCTTCATTAAGAATTTTCGCAAACTCAAACGCTAGCTCTTTACGAGATTGATAATAACCATCGTACAGAGTATCAACCATCGTCAGCGGCCCAGGCAGAGCCCACTTGATGGGCTTATCCGTTTGAGAACGCAAAAATTTTGCATCTTCTACAAACACCGATTTCTGCCGAGATACAGGGCCGACAACGCTTGGCACGCTAGCATCGTACCGGTCACGAATTTTCACCGTTTGCCGATTCTCAAAATCAACGCCATGCAAATGTTCAATAAAGGTCGTTACAAAGTGCTGACGGGTTTGTTCGCCGTCACTGACAATGTCTACCCCTGAGATTAATTGTTCATGTAAGGCAATACGCAGAGCATCGTATTTACCATCTATCAGCTCTTGTTGCGCTAATTTCCAAGGTGACCAAAGCACTTCTGGCTGAGCTAACCATGTCGGTTTTGGCAGACTGCCTGCCGTTGAAGTTGGGAGTAATTTTGTCATAATGTTGGCTATTCTACTGTTTGGTTGACGATTAAGCGCACTGAGCGACCCATTGTTCAAGAACCGATTGATAAGGTTTGATGAAGACTTCTTCCGCATACTTACCTTGTTTTATCGCCAGTTGAGTGCGCTCTTCGCGGTCATAGACAATATCCGTTAACGAGTGGGCATCGCTTTTCAAGTTCGCTTCATAGCGCTCACCAGCAACCCGGTTAGCAAAGTAAATCTCAGGGCGATAAATCTTTTGGAAGGTTTCCATAGTGCTGATGGTGCTAATCAGCTCCAAATTGGTGTAATCGTTAAGCAGATCGCCAAAGAAATAGAAGGCAAAAGGCGCAACACTGTTTTTCGGCATAAAGTAACGAGCTGTTAAGCCCATCTTCTGGAAATATTGTTCCGTTAGCGATAAATCCGTCGGCTGGTATTCCACCCCCAATATTGGGTGTTGGTTATTGGTGCGGTGATAGACTTTGCTGTCTGACACGCTCAAACAAATCACCGGTGGCTTAGTAAAGTTTTGTTGGTAACCTTCTGAGTTAATGAATGATTTAAATAAGTTACCATGCAAAAGACCAAAATCTTCTGGTACTGAGAATTGCGCTTTGCCTTTATTGTGATCCAGTAGACGGACACTAAAATCGTAATCACGAACATAAGAAGAGAAGTTATTGCCGACAATCCCTTCAATCCGTTGACCGGTTTTACGATCCAAAATACCGGTTTTTAACACTTCAATCGATGGAATGGTTTCGCTGCTATTTTCTACTTTGATATTGGCTGAAATAATATCTAACTCGACCGAGTAGCGATCGCCTGTTGGGTTATCCCAACAAGCCAACTCATTGAAACGTTGGTCTATCATGCGCAATACACTACGCAAGTTCTGTTTACGATGTTCACCACGCGCTAAGTTAGCAAAGTTCGTGGTAATACGAGTGTTGTCTGCTGGATGATAATTTTCATCAAGACGAGTCTTTTTAATGGTAAAAGTAAAATGTTGAGTCATCAGCGTTATCTTCCGTGTCAATCAGATGAAACCAAATGATCATCCGTTCAATTCATGACTCAGTTATAACTCGCCCTTAATTAACTTAACAATGTTGTTACTTAATGTTGATTGTGAAAAAAATTCATGTTCGGTGTGCTTCAATAAAAAATAGTAAGGCAGAAGATAGGATTGCGTCTGTTAGACAACTGATCTGCATCAACCATACAAGACAGAAAAATAAGGTATTTTATGCGTTTTGATAGCATTTTCATCTAGACATATAAATAACTTCGCGATAAATGGCACCTTAGGGTAAATAGTTTGTATTGAGTATACGAAACCTATTATTCAGCCAAGTGTCACCCTATTGCTTATCCACACTATATAAAATCTCTTGATAGCTAGCTTTTTATTATTCAAAATTGGGGAAATAAACAACAGTTTTGTACAATACTTGTGTTAAGGAGAGTTTTATTGTGTAGCTCAATTACTGCTGTGTAAAAGGACTATACAATGACACCAAATAACGGCATTTTTTGGCTTAGGCAAACTCCGAAAATAACCTGTGTAGCTACGCTGGGACCTGAAGGTTCAAGCAGCCAATATGCAGCTCAGTACCTATCAAGGCTTATTGGGGACCCATTAGAAGTACTATTATTCAGAACCTTTGAACAAGCCTCTGAGCATGTTGAATCCAATGAGTCATGTTTACTTCTTGTTGCTAATGCATACCAGAGGGTTGATAACTTTTACATGAACGAGCGAACGCTCCTTTTAGGTTCGTTTTTTTTTGCCCCCCCCGCCTACTACTTGGCATGTAAAGATATATCTAATCTGACATTCAAAATATTGAGTAAAAATACAATATCTATAGCGTCTCACCATGCTCCACTATCTCGATTAGACGGCCTTATACGATCGTCCGAAGAAAATATCCCTGATATACGAAAAGCTCAAATTGAAGTACAGCTCACTGACTCTACCAGTAGTGGTGCTCAACAAACAGCGGTTGGGAACGTGGATTGCTGTCTCGCAAATATCAACGCAATAAAACTACACAATCTTACGGTAATTTCTCAGCCACTACATATCGAAATGACATGGGTGGCGTTTTCTAAAAACACAATCATTCAAAAGGAAATTGATAATGGAAAACAACAAGTGCGTATTAATTATTGATAAAGATCTCCCATTAGGAGTTATAGCAAACACTGCCGCTGTGCTCACCCTGAGCCTAGGGAAAGCTCATCCTGAATTAGTTGGTGAGAATATTACAAACCGAGATGGTGGAGAGCATCTTGGTATAACTAGAATTCCTATTCCCATTTTGGCCAGCAGTAATAACGAACTCAAAATCATTCGAGACAAGCTTCAACCTGTAACAACGCTCGTGGATTTTTCGAATGTAGCCAAAAACACAAAAAACTATGAGGAATATTCAAGTGCAATTGCCGAGACTGAAGCGAAAGATATTGAGTATCTTGGAATCGCCGTCTATGGAAATAAGAAATTGATTGCGAAATACACCGGAAATATGAGGTTAATGCGATGAATCACTTGATAGAAATGGTACTCGTATCCGGGTCTTCATATCAACGTGGCTCAGATTTAAGCCCAGATGAACAACCCATATTATCGGTTACTTTGAGTGATTTTTTCATTGATGTCCACCCAGTCACAAATGAAGAGTTCGCGGTATTTGTCGATCAAAAAGGCTACGAAAGAGCAGAGTACTGGTCAGAAGAAGGATTCAAATTCATTCAAGAAAATAACATTACAGAGCCGTTGTACTGGCGTAATCCGAACTGGAATGGCGCGAAACAACCTGTTACTGGGATCAGCTGGTATGAATCTGAGGCTTACGCTAATTTCGTTGGCAAAGAACTACCGACAGAAGCCCAATGGGAATTTGCCGCCAAAGGAAATGACAATAGATTATATCCTTGGGGCAATTCTCAACCATCTGTTTCAATAGCGAATTATGCACCAGACTGTGAGCCATTAGAACTTGATAGACGCTCTACTGAGTGGGATGCCCATCCTCAAAATCGTTCTCCATTTGGGTGTGTGGATATGGCCGGGAATCTAGCAGAATGGTGTCGAGATAATTACCAGCCTGACTATTCATGGGACAAGACTAATTCAGACCCTGTTTACATCAGTAAACGACAAGACGATCACGTCGTTCGTGGCGGATCTGGTCTACATGACGAGGACTACATGCGCTGTACATGTAGAGATAATTACCCACCAACGGTACGAGACAATATTGTCGGATTACGCTGCGTTAAAAATTTATAAGGGGAGAGTCACAACATGAAAACACCATATATTGAAAAGAAACCCTCTTCTCTTCGTTACTATCAAGAAGGACCACCAGAGTCATTTGATGCAATAGATATATCGACTTGGACACTGAAAGTATTTTTACCTTCTGAATCATCACCAATTCAAATTACATTTGAAGAGCTCAAAAAGATCGCAACTATTACGGAAAATAGAAGAGTTGTTTGCGTATGCAATTGGAGTATCAGAAGAACTTGGACCGGCATATTATTAGAAGACCTATTCGAATATTTGGGGATCAATCCATCTAGGTATCGTTGCTACAACCTTAAACAACTTAGTTTAGGTACCGCGAAAGGAGTTTATGATTCAACCATCAAACTTGATAATGCTTTTGAAAACAGAGCCATGATCATTTGGGCTATCGATGGTGCGGCTTTGTCGTTGGAAGAAGGCTACCCAATTAGGTTGGTTGATTTCTCGTTATATCGCTATAAGGGAGTCAAGTGTCTATCAGAGTTACATTTAACCGATGAATTTGAACAGGGATATTGGGAGAGGCAAGCGGGCTATTGCAAGACTGGCAAGATCAAACCCAAAAGATATCGAATCGTTGATTTACAAGAACATCGCTTCATTGATGGCACTGGCGAAGTTACGGATTTTTAAGGAACAATAATGATTTCACAACTAATAGCGATGGCTGCTTTTGCCTTGGTGACTTCGATCTCACCAGGCCCAGTCAACATTTTAGCCACTGTTACTGGAGCGAATTACGGATATACCCGTACTATACCTCATATCACTGGCGCAACTTTCGGGTTTGTATCCATTTTGTTTTTGTTGGGCTTTGGATTATCGCAATTCATTGCCGAGATTCCTTATTTAGCAAAGGGCATGACATATGTAGGAGGAAGTTTTCTATTATATCTCGCTTATAAAGTGACGACCCAAGAACCTACCACTAAAAGTAAAGATTCAGAAGAAAGCAAATCAGCGCCATCGCTCTTACAGGGTATGATGTGCCAGTGGCTGAATCCTAAAGCATGGATCGTTTCGCTTGCTGGTATTTCAGTTTTTTATACAGGGCAAAACGTAGGACTAGAGGTATTACTTTTATTCTGTGGCATATTCTTTGTCGTTTGCTACATATCGCTCTCAGTGTGGGCAATACTAGGGGTTACCATAAGTTCTGTTATAGAAACACCTAAGCAGTTCAAGCTGTTTAACATCTCTATGGGACTACTATTAGCGTTAACTGTTCTATATACTTTCTTCATATCTAGTTGAAAGAGTATTCGTTGATATGGCTAAACAGCAATTTTATCGATCCAATATAATTCCTATAGAACTGCGTTGTTCCACAAATTCAAACGCATGCTATGGTAAACATACTCACGAAGAGTTTTCTGTTGGATCGGTAGATTGTGGTCAAAGTGATTATTTTAATAACAATATGGAAAGCAAAATCGAAATGGGCTCTCTTGTCATAGTGAACCCATTGGAAGTACATTCATGTAACCCCACTCGAGATACAAATTGGAGCTATAAGATGCTTTATGTATGCCCGAAGTGGTTAGGTAACATACAATCCATGATTGTAGATAACCCCTCAAAAAATTTCATACCATTCTCGATTATCCATACTAATTCCCCAGAGCTCTACTGGCAGTTTCAATCATTGGCAGACTCAATCATAGACGATGTCGATCACATAAAAATGGAAGAAGAAAGCATCGAATTTTTCTCCGATTTATTTCGCAATGCCAACGCCATAGATATAGATGAGTTGAGCCTAACAAAAGTAAATATCGCCAGAGCTCATCGTTTTATACGTGACAACTTCAAAAACAATATCTCAATCAGAGAGATTGCTCAACACTCTGGGTTAAGTGAATACCACTTAATTCATTCATTTCGAAAATCTTATGGGATAACCCCCCATGCCATGCAAATTGCCATGCGAATAAATGAAGCGAAGGTGTTGCTAAAGAAAGGATATAATATTGCATCAGTTGCCACAGAATTAGGATTTAATGATCAAAGTCACTTTCATCGTAATTTTAAAAAACTAGTAGCAGCCACTCCAGCTCAATACAAAGATTAATCTACATTAGTTCTGCTGTGAATGTTTGCTACGCCATTTTGTATGGAAACGGATTACTTCGTCAGAAATAAATATAAATATAGAATGCTCTTCCGACACTCATTACACCGAAAGCATGATGTAATCGATTAGTATATCGACTAGATTCGACGGTTTGATAAGCGGTGAAAAGCTTCTCTGACGAACATGGAAAGAGAGGTTTCTTACAATGCGATATACTCTCGTCTCTACCCCTTCTGAAAAGGGGATTTGCAATACACCATCTAATCTGTAACTTTCTAATTTAGTAAGCGCTGTAACTCACAAATGGACATAAACGATTTAGAACTAATGCTCTACAACGCTTCTATCAGATTAGGAAAAGTATGTTGATTCCTTAATCGTTTGTTAGCTGCCGCCCAGATTAGCTCTAGCAGACTCTGTGATTTCCGTAGAAAGTAACCACATTAAGTCTGTAGCTTCCTCAATGTAGCCAACCGATATGTCGATTTGAGAGTGATTCATAGCTAAGCCATTTGTATGCTCAATAAAGTCTGACTTTATTGCTTTACCACCATTGTGAACCCAATCGATCCGTACTAGGCGAACCTCATTATTTAGGCGTTCAAATGCGTTTACAAACGGTTCAGTTGGCTCTGTAACGACCCCTAATGCTTTAAAACATGAAATGACATGAGCAAGGTCACTAGAATGTTTAGCACGTTTGATTTTTCTTAGGTTTGGTTCAGATCCAAGCTTAATTGCAAGCCTACTATAGAAAGTACTAATCTCGTTTTCAAACATCGACCAAGCGGTTAGCAACATTGACTGTCTTTGATACATGGGCATAACCGAAGTGAAGATATCTTTAAAGTCAAATTCATCTTCTGTGATGCCAGCAATATGCTGTTTCTCTACTTCTACAACCTCGCCCTCATCTCCAGCCCACTCTTGAATGAAAACTTCATCTGTGTAAGTTTCAATGTGCTGGTCTATGTTTTCGACAAAACTGTCAACAAATTCAATTTGCTTTCGGTTAAATGCTCGTAGTAGATTCAACTCTTCAGGCATGAAGAATAAATGCATATTTTTGAACATAATACCTCTCGATCTATTGTTGAACGTTTAGGTAGCTAACGCCCGCATTTGCGGCTGGTTTAGAGCGCAGCGGAAAGCCAGTCCGGCAACATGCGTTTGTTAGGGCTTAATAGCTTGATAAATAACATTTTACTGAATGTTCTGTTTGCGCCAATTATCAACAGCAACTGATAAACGGGTATCTTTGACAGGTTTCTGCCATTCATCCCAAAAATCAACTGTGCCACTATTTGGCTTATTCTGCGGCTCATCAATTCTGATTCGGCTTGGCAATAGACTAGCATCGCCTACGACTAGTGCTTCACCAGTATCGAGTGTCGGCAAAATGTCGCTAAACCCGCCGAGACTATCTGGAAGTAGACGCTTGATAACTCCCTGATCTTCAGCGTTAGTTAACCTCATGGATACAAAATTGCTGCACTGGCTAAGCATCGTCTTATTTACTTCAGACGGACGTTGACTTATCACCACTAGGCTGACTCCATATTTACGGCCTTCTTTCGCTATACGCTCGAAAATATCGAGAGAGATATCATCGGCAGAATCAGCCATATTGCGCTGTGGCATATAAAGGTGAGCTTCGTCACACAGAAGAGCGATAGGGTGGCGTAGTTCAGAAGGCGTCCATTGCTGAACAGAGAACGTGACCCTCGCGACCAGCGATACGATCAGTGGCAAAACGTCAGATGGGACTTCTGAGAAGTTAATTATTTTGATCCCGGCCCGACCATTCTCATCAGTGCTCCCGAGTATGGCAGTGGTGAATTTCTCAAGCCAAGTGAAATCCAGCACGTTTCCACCGCCGCTGAACATAAATCCGAGGCGCCTATCAGAAATTTTGTTCTCTAGGCGGGAAATCATGCGGGCAAGCTTCCCGAAGAAATCGCCCTGCTTCTCTCCGCGCGCTCCAGCGACCATTTCAACGTTAATCTCGTTCAACTTTCTCATGAGGAAATCGAGAGCAAAAGGAACCGGACTATCAACAGTGAAGTGCTTTAACACGTCTTGCTGGCCGTTATCTTCCAAGTATTTGCGTTTTGCTTGGTTTATTTCACGCGCCATAATCATTGCCTGATTGGGCGCGTTCTGGTCGCTACGATCTACAAACATGGAAACAAGCGCTTCATAAGAAAGTAGCCAGTACGGAAGGTAGATCACAGAGTCATCAATGGTGCGCTTGGCTTCAACGTCTGCGGGACCGGCCACCTTGAAATGCTGGATGCCTTTACCAACCAAAGGGGCATATTCGCCATGAAGGTCAAAGACGATAGCGTTAGCGGTGGAGAGCCCTGACATCTGCTCAATGATTTTGGCTGTCGTCCAAGATTTACCCGAACCGGTGCTACCGCCAATAAAGGCGTGGCGCTGGAAAAATTTGTTGCCGTTGAGGTAGGCGACAGCATGTTCGTCCAGTGTGTATTTGCCGAGAGTTAGGGAATTACCATCGGCTGATACGCTGGAAAGGGTACGCATGAAACCTGTGAGGTTTTCACCTTCGAGCGAGAAGCAATTCGCGTCGATTTCAGGAACGCTTTCGAGAGTCCGTCGGAATACGTTTTCTTTTTCTCCGTCACGATCCAGCATGGTGCCAATCAATGAGATACGGCACAGATTTAACTCTGGCGCGTGATCGTTGATACCATCATTGATTATGTCTTCGATCCCACGTTTTCGGGTCACCTGCGTAATTAAACCGATAAGATGCTGTCCGGGCCTGCTGCTTTGCAATACAGCAAGATGGTTAACCTGCAACCTTTTGAGCTGGTCGACGTTCTCCACATCTACAATCACGGTTGTGGTATCGACGGACGCAACCTTACCAAGCGCGTCCTCATCTTCAAACGTAAAAATCGGCATATCAACTTCCTATATGATGAGTGAAAGGTAGCCTTCAAGGCTCCAGATATTCATCTCTACTGTAATGGGTACCTTATTCAGAGAAGAATAAACGATAGATTGATCGTCTGTTCCGCCCCGTTCTATTGCGAGGTAGTTCTGCGCGCTACCATCAATAATTAGCTTTTTGGCTGATTCAGAGAGCGCATAAGTGATAATGGTTACAGGTGTCTTGTGCCTAAGGCACTTCACCATAAGCTTCGGCTGAATATGCTCATCATTGAAGCCGTAGCCAATACAAAGGTAAGAACCAGCCTCACTGATAGCCAGATCAGCATGGTTTATAATGGAGCGGAAAGGCTCCAGATGAGTTTTTTGGTATTTCTGAGTACCAGGGGTGACGATCTGCGGTTTATAGTCGTTCGGTATCTCTTGGATATTTGAAAGTGCGACAGTATCCCCCATAGGGGACTGGAACCAATCCAGTGAACCATGGACTTTCCAGATATTAACCCTACGAGCAGACGTAATTTCTGTAGGGGCTGCAAGTTGGCGGAAGAAGCCGTGTGTAAAACCAGTGTAATGATGAATACGCATATGATCGCAAGCGTACTCAACTAAGCGATCATAATTTGTAGTGATTATATTTATCTTCCTGAGGCTGCTTCTGAACATATGCTCAAGAAGGCGACTCAAAGAGAACATCCCGCTATAATGAAGAC
>NZ_WXWK01000032.1:0-32125 GCF_009904835.1 Vibrio sp. V33_P6A3T137
CATTGACACCGTCAATACACAATGGACTGGAAAAGCTCATAAAAGCTTTAAATAGACCATAAGATGGCTCTTAATGGAAAACGATCTATCATTACCCCCTTAAATAGGGAGAAAAAATTTAAAAAGGAAACCTATTTTGTCTATCCTTAATTTATATCGTTATTACTTACGCTTCGATGGTTATGCGATAGAACAACCCATCAGTGCTACGTTAGAGGACATTGCCAATCGATTATGCAGTAGCCCGCGCTATGCACGTGTCTTGCTACAACAAATGCAGCAACAAGGCTGGCTCTCGTGGCAGCCTAAGGTTGGCCGAAATAAGCGCTCAACGCTGTGTTTATTGCAAGATCCTGAGCGGCTCAAAGAACATCTAGCCAGTGACTGTCTTTTGCGTGGACAGTATGACAAGGCCTTGGATCTTTTGGAGCAAGATGAACAGGTTTTCGCTCGGCTATTACAGCAAACCTCCGGAGCTTCAATGCACGAAGGACGATTGCATATCCAATTGACCTATCGCCGCCCCTTTCAAGCTCTGCTGCCCCATCATCCACAACGTAACAGTGAACGCTTTTTAGTACGACAAATCTACGCTTGCTTGGTCCGTTGTGATGCTGACGGACAAGTACATCCGGAACTGGCTCACCATTGGCATTATGATGCTGAGAATTATCAGTGGCGCTTTTATTTACGCCCTGAGCTAACTTTTCATGACGGACAAATGATCGATGCGCAGAGCATTGTCGAGCTCTTTTCAGGCTTAAAATCCTTAGCGAATTATCAGCATGAACTTGCTCATTTAAAACGCATTAGTGCCCCGCATCCGCGGGAAATACTGTTTGAATTCACCGTCCCTGATCAAAGCTTTGCAGGTCTGATTAGCGGTGTCAGTTATTCTATTCAACCGGTTAAACAGCTTCAGCAGTCCAACTCCAACGTGATCGGCAGTGGTGCATTCAAAGTTTATACTCATACTGATAAGCAATTAGTACTGCATGCTTTCAATCGATACTATGGCTGCCGTTCATTATGTGACCAGATTACTATCTGGCTATTCGACCAAGATGTAACAACTGCAACCGACGCCATTCCTCACGCTGGCCGAAGCTGCCAATATTACGTATCGGCAGAATCTCCGAAGATTGAAAACGAACAAATTAATCAATTCTCTCGCCAAGAAGAGGGGGCAATTTTTTTATTAAATAATCACCACGCTGACCTACCGCTCGACGACCAACAACGCCAATGGTTACTTAGCTTGCTTGAGCCAAACTGGTTATTGAGCGATATAGCGCACTCAAACCTCACTCCCGCGGATCATTTATTGCCTTGTTGGACCAAGTTATCTCGATTCCCTGCCACTCAGTGCCCATTACCGACATCAATGACGATGGCCGTATACAACTACGTGACGTTGATTGAGTGTGCTGAAGCGATAGCTAAGCGGTTGGCTGACCACAGTATTCAAGTCATCATCCACAGTTACGACTATCAAACCTTGCAACAAAAAGCAGCACAGAGAACTCTCAATGAAACCCTAATCTTGAGCAGTATTAACTTAGATGATAATCGTCATACCAGTGCCTATCAGTTTCTTTACAGTAACCCGCTGCTTCACCATGCGCTGGATGATGTGGCCAGTAAATGGCTACGTCAATCGTTAGCGGATATACGTGCAAACGTCTGTATAGAGCAGTACCTTGTGGTATTAGAGCCTTTGGTAGCAACTTTGATCCATCATGGTGTTTTGCAACCACTCTATCACGAGCAACAAGTGCTACGTTTCCACGATTTAATTCACAATGTCGCTTTAACAACTTGGGGATGGCCTGAATTAAAACAGGTTTGGACTAGCCGTTAGACGATTAGCCCAACGTCTGATGATTGACCTTGGGCTATTCGATTAGCGTGTTTGAGGGTAATATTTTTTCTTCATCCGTAGCGCGACGTTGACTAAAGCAATCAGCACAGGCACTTCGACTAATGGCCCTATCACGCCCGCGAATGCTTGATCTGAGTTTAAACCAAAAACAGCAATAGAAACGGCGATAGCGAGTTCAAAGTTATTACCCGATGAAGTGAAAGCAATTGAAGTATTTTGATCGTACGGGATACCTAATTTTTTACCCACGAAAAAACTAACAAAAAACATCACCAAAAAATAGATAACTAATGGAATAGCAATACGAATCACATCCATCGGTAACTGGATGATCATTTCACCTTTTAAACTGAACATTAAAACAATGGTTGCTAATAGCGCAATTAAGGTTATCGGTGAGATACGTGGAATAAAGACTTCATTATACCAACGCTCGCCTTTAGCCGCGACCAACCACTTGCGGCTCAGAAAACCCGCTAAAAATGGAATACCTAAATAAATCAAGACACTTTCTGCGATATCCAACATCGTAATATCAACAGCAAAACTATCAAGACCAAAATAAGGCGGTAATACAGTAATGAAAAGCCACGCCATAAAACTATAAGTAACGATTTGGAAAAGGCTATTTAACGCTACCAAAGCAGCACCATACTCTTTATTACCACCACTAATATCGTTCCACACTAATACCATGGCAATACAACGCGCTAAACCAATTAAAATTAATCCGACCATGTAACCGGGATAGTCACGTAAAAAGAAGAGAGCTAAAGCAAACATTAAAACCGGCCCAACAATCCAGTTCATCACCAAAGATAAAGTAATCGCACGCTTATCACGCGTCACTTCACCTAATAATCGATAATTTACTTTCGCCAATGGCGGATACATCATTAAAATTAAACCTATCGCTAGAGGGATATTGGTTGAACCGACGGACATGCTTTCATTCCACTGGGCAACTTGTGGAAATAAAAATCCCACCGCGACACCAAACCCCATAGCGAGGAAAATCCACAGCGTTAAATAACGGTCTAAAAAACTCATTTTTTTAGCAGCAGGCGTCTCTGCACAAGTAAATACTTCGCTCATTATTTTAATCTCATTGTATTATTGATTCGTTTCTACTTTAACGACTTAACGCAGACGCGACATTAACTCGACTCAATCATAGAATTTATCTATCTCAGATTCAGGTGTTTGACGAGCTTACCGCTTATCTATAACGCTCAGTCTTTTCGATATCGTGAAATAAGCTCGTCAACTGATGCACGGTTGATGAGTAATGGTTTGACTCTCTTTTGCTATCAGTGATCGATTGTTTTCCATCGACATCATTAATACCTCACGCATCCAATTCGGTAATTGTGGATTAATTTGGTAATAGACCCATTTACCCCGCCGCTCATCAATCACCAAACCGTTTTTACGTAGCTCGGCTAAATGACGAGAGACTTTGGGTTGACTGAGAGAGAGTGCGGTCATTAAATCACACACGCACAGTTCTCGATGCCGACTTATTAGTAATAATGATTTAAGCCGAGTCTCTTCAGCTAATGATTTATAGAAGGTTAACGTATCGCACATAACAAACACATATGAAAAATCAGATGCGTTTGAAGTTAAGGCTTTCGAAGCAAAAAGTCAAAGATCAATGCTGTTTTTTTCCTTACTCATTGGCAAAAAGTAAAAAGCAAAACACCGTCTTAACGGTTTCCTTGGTTGACCTTCAGAACAGCAATGATTAAGATCACATTTCTAAATGGCCAATAGGAGATTCCGTGCATGTCACTTACGCCGCCCTAGAACAATGACCACCTCTCAATTCACACCTTTTATTTACCTATTTATAGAGAAAACAGATGTTACAGAATATTAAGCGCGATTGGTTATCCAACGTGCGAGGGGATGTTTTAGCTGGTTTAGTGGTTGCGCTAGCACTGATCCCAGAAGCAATTGCTTTTTCAATTATTGCTGGTGTTGACCCCAAAGTGGGTCTATATGCCTCTTTTAGTATGGCGGTGGTTATTGCCTTTACTGGCGGACGCCCGGGAATGATTTCTGCTGCAACGGGCGCTATGGCTCTATTAATGGTCACGCTGGTTAAAGAACACGGCCTAGAATATTTATTAGCGGCGACACTGCTCACTGGAGTATTACAAATTGCCGCCGGTTATCTAAAACTGGGGAATTTAATGCGCTTTGTATCGCGTTCAGTGGTCACCGGTTTTGTTAACGCCTTAGCAATTTTAATTTTTATGGCTCAGCTTCCAGAGCTAACCAATGTCACCTGGCATGTCTATGTGATGACTTTAGCTGGCTTAGGCATTATTTATCTTTTCCCTTATGTACCCGTCATTGGCAAAATGCTGCCTTCTCCGCTGGTATGTATTATCACCTTAACCATTATCGCTATTAGTTTTGGCATCGATATTCGTACCGTCGGTGACATGGGGGATTTACCCGATACACTGCCAATTTTCTTGTGGCCTGATGTACCGCTTAACCTAGAAACCTTACTGATCATCTTACCTTACTCTGCTGGCCTTGCTGTCGTCGGTTTGCTTGAATCGATGATGACCGCCACGATTGTTGATGATCTTACCGATACCGACAGCGATAAAAACCGCGAATGTAAAGGCCAAGGTGTGGCCAACATTGCCACTGGCTTTTTAGGTGGTATGGCTGGCTGTGCGATGATTGGTCAATCAATTATTAATGTTAAATCCGGTGGTCGAGGCCGTCTATCGACTTTTGTCGCGGGTATACTACTACTTATCATGGTGGTTTTTCTTAGTGATTGGTTAAGCTTGATCCCTATGGCAGCTCTAGTCGCCGTAATGATCATGGTCTCCATCGGCACCTTCTCTTGGAGCTCAATTAGAGATCTTAAATCGCATCCACTTTCGACCAATATTGTCATGATTTCGACTGTGATTGTGGTGGTCATGACCCACAATCTTGCGATTGGTGTTGGAGTTGGCGTGCTATTAGCTGCACTATTCTTTGCCAATAAAATTGGCCGCTTTATGGTTATCAAGAGCGACTTAGTAGAAAATGGCAGCCAGCGTACTTATCGTGTTGTTGGGCAAGTCTTTTTTGCCTCGTCAGATCAATTTATCAACTCATTCGACTTCAAAGAAGCATTGGATCATGTCACCATCGATCTCTCTGCAGCACATTTCTGGGATATTACTGCCGTCTCTTCCCTTGATAAAGTGGTGATTAAATTCCGCCGTGAAGGGGCTGAAGTAACATTAATCGGCATGAATGAAGCAACAGCCACCATTGTCGACAAGTTCGGTGTTCATAATAAACCCGAAGAAGTGGCAAAACTGATGGGCGGTCACTAAGGAGCAAAGCATGACAAATATTATTGCCTGTATCGATGGAGCGAGCTATTCACAGTCCGTGGCGGATCTGAGCGTTTGGACAGCGAAAACGTTGTCTGCGCCACTCACTCTACTGCATGTGCTCGATAAATCCGATCGAGAAATTGCCATTGAATTATCCGGAAACATTGGACTAGGCAGTCGTGAGCACTTACTACAAGAGCTGGTCGAGCTGGATGAAAAACGCGCCAAAGTAGCATTAAGACACGGAAAGGCCTTACTCAATGAGTTAGAAGCCAAAGCCCTTGAGTCTGGTTTTACTGATCTACAAAAACTGCAAAAACACGGTGACTTACTTGAAACTTTGTTGGACATGGAAAAAGATATCCGCGTCCTCGTGGTCGGCAAATCTGGTGAGGTGAACCAAAGCAATACTAAAGCCGTTGGTTCACAATTGGAAAGTGTGGTTCGCACCATTAAAAGTCATATTTTAGTCGCGACCGGGGACTTTGCAGCGCCGCAAAATTATTTGTTAGCGTTTGATGGCAGTGAAGTGAGCCAAAAGCTGGTTGAAAAAGCGATCAATACTCCGCTACTCAAAGGGCTGACTTGTCACTTAGTGATGGTCGAAGACTCAGATGAAAAAGCGACCGCGTTTGCTAACGCAGCGGAAAAGTTGCGTACTCATGGCGTCAATGTGGTGGAAGCCAGCTTAACCGGTGACGTGCACCGCGCGATTCTCGATTACCAACAGCATCATCAGTTGGGAATGATTGTGATGGGCGCTTATGGTCACTCAAAACTGCGTCAGTTTTTTGTAGGTAGCAACACCACAAAAATCATCATTGAATCCAACGTCCCGCTGCTTTTGATTCGTTAACTTTCAGTCGTACAACAAAAAGCCCTAACTCTCTGTTAGGGCTTTTTTTATCGAGAAGCAACGGTATTCTTTCGACTTTCGGTATATGCCGTTATTGGCTCTTTATTTGGCTTTTGCTTTTCTGGGTTCGCTCATTAATCCCTTAATCAGTGACACCGTCGCGACCAGTAAGACAATGGTAAACGGGAAACCGGTTGTGACCGCCATCGCCTGCGCTGCGGCTAACCCGCCACCTAGCATTAATGCAATAGCGACTAACCCTTCAAAGGTACACCAGAAGATACGCTGTGGCGTCGGCGCATTCACTTTGCCACCTGCCGCAATAGTATCAATCACTAATGATCCTGAATCTGAAGAAGTGATAAAGAAGACCACGACCAAAATGATGCCAATCACCGACGTAATACTCGCCAACGGCATGGCATCCAGCATCGCAAATAACTTAACGGGTAAATCAGCGCCCATCACTGCTTGATAACCATCATTAGCGTATTGGCTAATCGCTGTGCCACCAAAGGCTGTCATCCAAAATGCACAGACCGTCGATGGGATCAACAACACACAAACAATAAATTCGCGTACCGTACGACCACGCGATACTCGCGCAATAAACATACCGACAAATGGTGACCAAGAAATCCACCACGCCCAGTAAAACGCCGTCCAACCTTGTGAATAATTCACATCTTCGCGACCAAATGGCATGGCTAATTCAGGTAGGTATGTCACATAAGCAACAATATTATCGAAAAATCCCGTTAAAATCGCTAACGTCGGACCAACAACGACAATAAACAGCAGCAATAAGGCGGCTAGGCCCATATTGATTTCTGATAAACGTTTAACACCACTATCTAGCCCTGCAACGACTGAGATCAATGCTAACGCTGTGATCACAATGATCAATACCACTTGTGTAGTATCAGTTAAGGGGACATCGAATAAAAAGTTAAGTCCAGTCGCTGCTTGAGACGCTCCGTAGCCTAAGGAAGTGGCTAAACCGAACACGGTCGCTACCACCGCCAAAATATCGATCACATGCCCTGTCCAACCCCATACCCGCTCACCAAAGAGAGGATAAAAAATTGAACGCATTGTCAGTGGCAATCCCTTATTAAACGAGAAAATGGCTAACCCAAGCGCGAGCAATGCATAGATTGCCCATGGGTGCAGCGCCCAGTGGTAAATCGTTGCTGCCATGCCCAATCGACGAGCCGCTTCGGTATCTCCCATTGCGCCGCCCAGTGGCGCCCAATCGGTACGTAAGCCATCTTCTATGGCTGCGCCTGATAAGGAACTACTAAAGTGTGACATGGGTTCTGACACACCAAAGAACACCAAACCAATCCCCATTCCTGCAGCAAATAGCATGGCTAGCCAACCAGCGTAAGAATAGTCGGGTACCGCGTCAGTGCCACCAATACGCACTCGGCCTAATGGCGATACCACCAAACCTAAACACACCAAGACAAAGATATTGGCCGATAGCATGAAAAACCAATCTAAATGCGAGGTCAGCCAACCACGCATATATAAAAAGATAGGTTCTACTTGTTCACGGAAAATCAATGTCGTAAATACAAAAATAATGATTGCTAACCCAGATACGGCGAACACTCGGTTATGAATGTCTAAGCCAAAAGGCCCAACCGATAACACGACATTATCTTGGCCAACGGTATAGTCCGTATCAATTGGGTTAACCTTGCCACTTGGGCGCGGGATCCCACCGTTATCACTACTCACATTCCTCTCCTCTCACTACTGTGCCTTTTGATACTCCACATCAAATAACAATACCGGCAACACTAGAGGTGATGAGAAGGGATTTCCCATCACCTCTGTTTATACCCTTTCGACTTGAAGCTGCAGCGGTGTTGGCTACCTGTAACTCCAAGTGGTTTGGGTATATATCGAAGAGGATGAACCGTTTATTTAGCCCATAGCGCGGCCAATGAACTTTCATTCGTACGATAAAGCCGGTAACTTGCCCAATAACTGACCATGCCAATCAAAAGATACGCCATGAAATTACCGATACCAACCTCATTGACTATATTGGACATGGTCGAAGCCGTGACTAATTTTAGCGGAAAATTAAAGATAGCGTTAAAGAAATCACTGATAAGGTAAGAATTAAACATCGCGATCGACAACCATTTTAAGGTAAAACCACCAATAAACATGACCAATAATGGTGAATTAAACAGTTGTGACATAAGTAAAGTAAAACATGCTAATGGAATTAAACACAAACCGACTAGCCACATTAAACCAATGTAACTCAAACCATGCTGCAATGCGTACCACAAAGAACGCTGAGCAAATAAAAATCCAAATCTTTCATTGGTTGCCACATTGAGCACCCAGAGAAAAATATCTGCAAAAACAACCAATAAAGAGCAAATAACTGGGATTAATAGTAGTCCAAAAGCCAGTTTCACCATATGGACCATGGTATTTGTGACCGGCATACTGCGCCAAAACATCGCGCTGCCTTCTTTTCGTTCTTTACGAAACGTTTTCGGAAAATATAAAGCGCTTAACATTAATGATACCAAGCCAATCATCATCGTAATGAATTGATTGAAGCTCTCAACGGCAGAACCATCAACATGAGCAAGCGTGTCAGAATATTCGACATCGAAAAATAGATTATTCCCAAGTGAAACATTCATTAATAAGCTAATGAATAATAATATTCCGCAGGCTAATAAAAATAGAGGAATTCGGGTCACACTTTTATTTTCAATCAGCTCTTTTTCAAGCATATATAGACTTGCATGCATTATGCTTTCTCCTTTTGTAGAGCAATAAATAAATCCGCTAATTTGATATTATGTACCGTTCCGAAAGCTTGTACTGCTTCTCGATGTTCTGCGGCCAGCAACCACTTGGTGGTGCCTAATCCGACTTGTGCACGTAACGGATTCAGTTTTTCAATCTCGTCTGCGTAGCTAGAGTTCGCCTCTAATACACAATAATTCTCAGTTAGATTATCCATCGAATCTTGTAAAACGACGTTGCCTTGTTTTAAGATCAGCACATCGGTCAGCAAATGTTCAATTTCTGCCACTTCATGGCTAGCAATAATTAACGCTCGCTCACCATCATGAAACCACTCTAATAAATGACGATAAAAGGTTTCTCGATACATAAGATCAAGTCCTAATGTGGGCTCATCCAAAATCAGCACTTGGGTATCGGTTGCAATCACTAAGGCTAAATGGAGCTGGACTTTCATCCCTTTGGATAACGTGCGAATTTTACTCGATAGATTAATATTGGTTTCTGCTAACACTGAACGGGCCTTGGTTAACGAAAAGCTGGGATAAACGCCAGAGGTATAGCGTAACAATTGCTTCACCGTCATCCAGTCCGGCAGCACATTGATATCAGAAATATAGGCCAGTATTTCCATGACCTGAGCATGATCAGCAATCGGATGAAGACCGTTAATCGCGATGTCACCTTGGTAGTAGTGAGCCCCTAATAAAGCGTTAATTAGGGTCGATTTACCCGCACCATTATGGCCCAACACGCCTAATACTTGCCCAGCATGAAGAGTAAAACTCACTTCATGCAGCGCCTCTGCTTGTTTAGCGTACTGTTTAGAAACCTGCTTTGCTTCAACTAATGGATTCATTGTTCACCTTCAATATGCCGTTTTAATTGGCTAATAAAATCATCTAAGGGCATCTCTAGCACACGAAGTGTGTGGGCTATTTCTGGGATTTGCTGCTGCAAAAAATGCTGTTTCTGGCTGTTTTTTAACTGCTGAAGTGCACCTTTTATGACATACATTCCCTGCCCCCTGCGCTTTTCAACCAGTCCTTCGTCAACCAGTAATTGATAACCTTTCATTACCGTTAAGTGATTAATTTTCAGTTCAGCCGCCACGGTTCTTACTGACGGTAAGGCATGATCTTCTTGCCAAATCCCTTGTAAGATCTGTTCAATGATCTTGTCGGCTAACTGACGAAAAATGGGCTGGTTATCTTGCCACTCTGTCATATTTTTATACCGATATGGTGTTATACACAGATATAACAGTAAACCTAATGTGCCGTATTGGCAAACTCTTTTTACTCAATTATAAAAATAAGGGCGGGTTTAAACTCAAATAGTAAGAAGAAACCATGAGACGACTGCTTACAATTGAGCTCGATTTGAGGTTACTGATGGACTTGCGTTAGTGGGGAGCATTAGTATACTTTGCTCTCTGCAAGTAGGAATTATTTACAATGAAATCAAATAAAAACAAGAGTTTAATCAGTAATCTGTTACTGAACATTATCATCCCTGTCGTTATTCTCAGTAAGATGAGTGGTGAAGATAATCTAGGACCGACCTGGGCGCTGATCGTTGCCCTCGCCTTCCCATTGATTTTTGGTATCGTGAGTTTTATTCAAGAAAGAAAAATCAACTTTTACTCCGCCCTTGGTTTAATCAGTGTTCTGTTGACTGGTGGTATCGGTTTACTGCAATTAGACCCCGCCTACATTGCGATTAAAGAAGCGGCCATTCCAGGGATCATTTTTATTGGTATATTGATTAGTAATGCCATCGGATATCCGGTTGTCAAAAAGATGCTGCTTAACGATGATATTGTCGATAATGAAAAACTCAATCAAGCGTTAGAAAAATCCAACAATCACGCTGAATTTGAGAGCAAAATTAATATCTGCTCATACATCATTGCTTTTTCGTTTCTGGTTTCCACGGTATTAAACTATGTGCTTGCCAAATGGATAGTGACGAGCCCTGCAGGGACAGAAGCGTTTAATGAAGAGATCGGTAAGATGACCGCCCTCAGCTTTCCAGTCATTGCTTTACCCGTCACGATCATCATGATGGGAGCATTGATCTACTTATTTAAAAGTATTTCGACCATTACCGGTAATAAGATTGAAGATTTTCTGCGCTAAACCGCTTAAAGTGACAACATAAATAATAAAACCCACGACTTGCGTGGGTTTTATTATTTATAGGCCAAAACCTGACTTATTGTTGCTGGCGAGCCAAATGTTGAATTTTACCCACAATCGCTCTTAGTCCGTTACCTCGAGTCGGGCTAATATGACGCTCTAAATCTAACGTTTTGAAATAGCTATCGATATCAAACGCTAAGATCTCACTGGCAGTCTTATTGTGATAAGCCGCCAAGACAATCGCCAATAAGCCGTTAACGATGATCGCATCGCTATAAGCAAAAAGCTGTAAACGACCCTGCTCAATTTGAGTATGCAGCCATACTTGGCTCTGACACCCCGGTACTAGATCTTCATCTCGCCTTTGCTGCTCATCAAACGGCGTTAATGCCTTGCCTAAATCGATGATGTATTGGTAGCGTTGCTCCCAATCGTCAAAAAAAGCCAAATCTTCGATGATCTCTTGGTCACTTGGTAGGTTCATTTTTAAGCTCTATATCCTTACGAATTGATACGACATCGACTGGATTAAGGTGTCGTAACGGCTCTACACTAGTCGTGGAGCCAAGAATTAAAAAAACAGTCCGGTTTCGAGTTGGGCTTCTTCACTCATCATCTCACGTGACCATGGTGGATCAAACACTAAGTTGACCTGAACCTTATCGACATGAGGCACCATACTGACACGATGTTCAACATCACCGACTAAAACAGGCCCCATTCCACAGCCTGGTGCCGTTAACGTCATTTCAATCTGTACGCAGCGAGCAGCCTGATCAATCGACACTTGATAGATTAGACCTAGCGATAATAAGTTAACCGGGATCTCTGGATCATAGACGGTCTCTAAAGCCTGATATATTTGCGCTTGATCGATATTTCCATCTTTGGGTGTATCAAATTCAAGTTTCAGAGGCTGTCGACCAATCGCATCGGCATCTGTACCATCAACACGATACATATTTCCGCGCCACGTGATGGTATAGTTACCGCCCAGATCCTGAGTAATGGTGACAAACTCACCTTGAGTAAGAAGCTGCTTATCGCCATTAGGCACTCGCCTGACCATACAATCGCGTTCAAGGTTTACAATTCTCTGTTGCATTTAGTTAGCCTTGATGCTCGAAAAGACAGTAACACTGACCACTAAGGTGTTAACTGACATTAAAACTTTCTCCACAGCCGCATTCAGCAACCACATTAGGATTATTAAACTTTACCACGCCATTTAAACCATCTTTAACGTAGTCAAGTTCAGTACCTTGCAGCATCGCAATCGCCTCAGCAGCAATACTGACCGTCAACTTATCGCTTGCGTTGATCACTCGATCTGACTCTAGCGCCTGCTCTTGGATATCGAGAACATAGGCATAGCCATTGCAACCACTGGTTTTCACAGAGATGCGTACAACATGGTCAGGCTGACTCGCTAATTTATTTTCAAAATGACGAATCGCACTGTCGGTTAATGTCAGTACTGGTTGATTCGACACTTCAGGGGTATAAGTTTCTACCTGCATATAATTTACCTTAAACTAACATTTGCTGAGCTTTTTTAAGTGCAATGAACAGGGCATCGATTTCTTCTATCGTGTTGTAAATAGAAAATGACGCTCTCGCCGTACCAGGAACGCCTAAACGACGCATCAATGGCTGCGCACAATGATCGCCGGTGCGAATTGCAATCCCTTGTTTATCTAGAATAAAACCGATATCGGCTGGGTGACAACCTTCCAGTAAAAAGCTCAACACGCCAATTTTGTCGTTAGCATTACCAATTAATTGGAAACCCTCTAGCTCACTCGCGTGTTGCAACGCTCGCTCCATCAAGGCCCGTTCGTGTGCTTGCACGGCTGCGAGGTCAAACTGGCTAAACCAAGTAATGGCAGCGGCCAAGCCAATCACACCAGCGATATTGGGTGTACCCGCTTCTAATCGGTTAGGAAGCCTTCCCCACGTAGCGTCTTGATAAGTCACCTTAGCAATCATCTCACCGCCCGTTTGCCACACCGGCCAATCTTGCAATACCTCAGCTTTGCCCCAAAGTACGCCCACTCCTGTTGGACCAAAAACCTTATGACCAGAGAAGGCGTAAAAATCGCAGCCAATGTCAGCCACATTGACACCACCATGAGCAATGCCTTGTGCGCCATCAATTAACACCAGTGCACCCACCTCTTTGGCTTGTGCCGTTAAGGCATGGATAGGGTTAACCGTACCAAGCGCATTAGAAATGTGTGGCATCGCCACCAATTTGGTCGATGAATTCAGCAGCGATGCAAATTGCTCGACATTCAACTCACCATTATCTTGAATAGGAGCGATGACCAACTCGGCACCACTCTTCAGGCACGCCTGTTGCCAAGTCACCAAATTCGCGTGATGCTCCATTTCGGTGACCAATACTTGATCGCCAGGCTGCAAACGCTGCGCGATACCATGCGCAACAATGTTGATCGACTCGGTAGTCCCGCTAGTCCAAATCACTTCACTGCGATCAAAAGCATGGATATAGTTAGCGACCACATCACGGCCATGTTCATAACGTTGTGTTGCTTGATCCGCTAAACGGTGAACGCCACGATGGACATTAGCATTACACTGAGTATAAAAATCAGTAATCGCTTCAATAACCGCCATCGGCTTTTGCGTCGTCGCGGCATTGTCTAGGTAAACCAGAGGCTTACCTTCAACATTTTGATTAAGAATAGGAAATTGCGCTCTAACCGCAGCAACGTCGAACGCAGAGGTTTCGACCATTATCTTACCTCCATCTCTTTAAAACGAGCACTCAATATAGGCGCTAACCACTCAGCCAAAACTTGATTTGGCATTTGGTTAATCAATTCTTGAATAAAGCCAACATTGAGCATGACTAATGCCTGTGAACGGCCAATGCCACGCGACATCAAATAATACAGCGCTTCTTCTTCAATTTCAGCCACCGTCGCACCGTGGGCACATTTCACATCATCGGCGTAAATTTCTAACTCTGGCTTGGTATTGATCTGGCCACGGCGTGACAAAAGTAAGTTACGATTATTCAGCTCAGCAAGGGTCTTTTGCGCATCACGATGAATGTGAATACGGCCATTAAATACCGCTGTCGCTTTGTCACCGACAATACCACGTACATTCTCTTCACTAGTACCATTAGGTTTTGCGTGTTCAATAGTACTGTGCAGATCAAAATGCTCCGATTCACCCAATAGATAAACGGCGTTCATTTTTGCTTCTGCATGCTCACCACTATGAATGATATCAACATCAAGGCGTGACAATTGGCTACCAAAGCCAATCACCGTGCTGTTTAGTTGAGCATAATCATTAAGCGAGAAATGCGTGCCACCAAAATACAAAGCTTGCGGGCTATTGATCAGAAATTGATAATGCTCTAGCTCAGCATGTGTATCAAGCAAACACTCCGTGAAACCGGTGCGTAAATTATCACCGCTGCCTTGAGCATGCTCAATCAAGGTTAATTTGCCATGGTGACCAAGATTAACTTGCACACGATAATGGGCTTCATAGCCATGATGATTGTGATGAACGATTCGGAGCGGAGTCGTGCAATGGCACTCAGGATCAACATCGATAAACAATACATTATCAGCCAATACATCGTTGACCATACCGAATAAATGGCGCGATGGTTTGACCTGAGAAAAACGGCTCACCGCAGCTGCTTGTTGGTCAGCGGGTAGGCTTTGAGCACTATAGATACTGACACCCTGTGGTAAATTTAGCGCGGTTAAATCGGTCTGCAATTGACCATCAACAAACACTAAATCGATGGTTTCAAGCCCAGCGATTGGTGCTAAGTTGAACGGCGCATTGTCTGATTCCGGCGACAGTTCTAGCTGCTCTAAACAAGAGAGTGAGGTATAACGCCAAGCTTCAGTACGTCGGGTCGGCCAGCGGGTTTGACGCAGAACATTAAGCGCTTGTTGACGAACCGGGCTCAGCCAATCATTGGTTTTCGAGCCACGGTCTATCACTTGCTGAAGCCATTGACTCATTACTCAGCCCCCTCGCTATCTTCTAAGCCAAGAAATGCGTAACCCTGTTGCTCAATTTCTCTGGCTAATGAAGCATCACCGCTTTTGACAATTTGGCCGTTAGCCAAAATGTGGACAAAATCGGGCTCAATGTAATCAAGCAAACGCTGATAGTGAGTAATGACCACAAAGCTACGATCTTTACTGCGCTGGCTATTCACGCCGTTAGCAACCACTTGCAAAGCATCAACATCCAATCCTGAATCCGATTCATCTAAAATACATAGGCTTGGCTCTAATAAAATCATTTGCATGATTTCGTTACGTTTTTTCTCACCACCGGAGAAGCCTTCATTAACGCCTCGTTTCAGAAAATCGAGCGGCAGTTGAACTTGCTTACTGGCTTCTTTGGCTTTTTTCAAAAACTCAGCAGCCGTCAATGGCTCTTGTCCACGATGAGCACGCATGGCATTCACTGACTCTTTCATAAATTCCATATTGCTGACACCAGGAATTTCTACCGGGTACTGAAAGGCTAGAAATAAGCCGTGTCGAGCACGTTCTTCAACGTCCATATCCAGTAAGCTTTGGCCATGTAACATCGCTTCGCCGTCGGTCACTTCATAGCCGTCGCGCCCAGAAAGCACATAGCCTAAGGTACTTTTACCCGCACCGTTAGGTCCCATAATCGCGTGAACTTCGCCCGGCTTAATGTCGAGATTTAGCCCTTTTATAATGTCTTTTTGCTCCACACGAGCGTGTAAGTTTTTAATATTTAACATGTAATAATTATCCTACTGAGCCTTCCAGACTAATTTCAAGCAGCTTACCGGCTTCCACGGCAAACTCCATTGGCAACTCTTTAAACACTTCTTTACAAAAACCATTGACGATCATCGATACCGCTTTCTCGGTATCTAATCCTCGTTGTTGGCATAAAAACAGCTGTTCATCGCTCACTTTAGAAGTGGTCGCTTCATGTTCTACTTTGGCACTTGGGTTACGACTTTCAATGTATGGGAAAGTGTGCGCACCGCAGCGGTCGCCAATTAACAACGAATCACATTCGGTAAAGTTACGAGCGCCATCAGCTTTCGGCCCCATATGTACCAAGCCACGATAAGTGTTATTACTTTCTCCAGCACTAATCCCTTTCGAGATAATCGTTGAGCGAGTATTTTTACCCAAATGAATCATTTTGGTACCGGTATCCGCTTGTTGGCGGTTACGGGTTAAGGCAACAGAGTAGAATTCACCGACACTGTTGTCGCCTTTTAAAATACAACTTGGATATTTCCAAGTGACTGACGACCCGGTTTCAACTTGTGTCCACGAGATTTTTGCATTGGTATGACAAATGCCACGCTTAGTTACAAAGTTATAGATACCACCTTTACCATCTTCATCACCGGGATACCAGTTTTGAACGGTCGAGTACTTAATTTGCGCATCGTCCATCGCCACCAATTCAACCACAGCAGCATGAAGTTGGTTTTCGTCGCGCTGAGGCGCGGTACAGCCTTCAAGATAACTGACGTAACTGCCTTCATCGGCAATGATTAAGGTACGCTCAAATTGGCCAGTATTTTGTTCATTAATTCGGAAATAGGTTGATAATTCCATCGGGCAACGTACCCCTTTCGGGATATACACAAACGAACCATCAGTAAATACAGCACTATTTAACGCGGCAAAGTAGTTATCAGAACGTGGCACCACAGAGCCAAGGTATTTTTTCACTAGTTCAGGGTATTCTTGCACCGCTTCCGAAATCGGACAGAAAATCACGCCGGCTTCTTTTAGTTTTTCACGAAAGGTGGTGACTACGGACACGGAATCGAACACGACGTCGACAGCAACCCCAGCGAGCATTTCCTGTTCATAGAGAGGAATCCCTAACTTCTCATACACTCGTAATAGCTCTGGATCAACCTCATCAAGTGATTTAGGTTTATCTTTCATGCTCTTAGGCGCTGAATAGTAGGATATGGCTTGATAATCCATCTTCGGATAGTGAACATGAGCCCATTCAGGCTCTTCCATCGCCAGCCAATTGTGGTAAGCTTTCAGACGCCATTCTAACATCCATTCTGGTTCGTTTTTCATGGCTGAAATACGACGAATCACACTTTCATCTAAGCCTGTAGCAAAGGTTTCAGACTCAATATCAGAGACGAAGCCTGCCTCATATTTACGGGATAATGCTTCATGAATTTGTTCAGTCATAACTTCGGTTCTCGCTGATGTCTTTATGCGCTGCTTTGTCATAGGCCTATAGTGTACCCATAATGGCGACCGCAGACGATAATCTTATGACGCAAAGATACAATACCCGAGTAAAATACTCAAGTATTAATCCTCACGGTTTTAGGCTGGTTATTTTTTATCTATTTGTTTTATATGAATTTTATTCTAATTCATCACAAAAGTAAAAAATCCTCGTTTTGAACTTCAGTGTGATAAAAATTTCAAACTGATTGATTTATCAAACATTTTTTATTTTTTTATCACGAATATGACTCCGTCAATAACGAAATAAAGTGTAAATATATAAATTTGCTTTTCGATCTCAACTGGTTATATAACATGGCTTGATACTTCTATCTAACTGGGCTGCCCATGACTACTTTTATCATCATCATCGCTATAGTGCTGCTTATCGGCGTTTACGCGATCTCTATCTACAACAAATTAATTACCCTACGTAACCGCTTTAAAAATAGTTTTGCGCAAATTGAAGTCCAACTAAAGCGTCGTTATGATCTTATCCCTAACTTAGTGAGCACAGCGAAAGGCTACATGCAACACGAGCAAGAGACCTTTGAACGTGTGATTCAGGCGCGTAATCAAGCGATTTCTGGTCTAAAAGCCGCGAGTGAAGCGCCAGAAAGTGAAACGGCCATTCAACTTCTCGGTCAAGCAGAGGGGATGCTCAAGAATGCACTGGGCCGGTTGAATGTGGTGGTGGAAGCGTATCCTGAGCTTAAAGCCAGTCAAACGATGATCCAACTGCAAGAAGAGCTCACCAGTACAGAAAATAAAGTCGCATTTGCTCGTCAAGCCTTTAATGATTCGGTAACCAGTTACAACACCTATAAGCAAACTTTCCCTCCCGTTTTATTTGCCAATATGTTTGGTTTTCAAAATGGTAACTTGCTTGAGTTTGCTGACAGTGAAGCAATTCAAGAGGCGCCTAAGGTGAGCTTTTAATGGATTTCTTTCAACATCAAGATACCGCCCGTCAACAAACTCGGCGCTTGGTGCTGTTATTGGCTTTCACTATGTTGTCGATTACTGCCCTGCTTAGCCTTGGCAGTATGTTCATTTATTTAAGTGTCTCTCATGCCTCATTGGATTGGCAAACGGCAATCCGCTTAAGCTTGTTGTGCTTCGCCGCACTGAGTCTCGTTATTGGCTTGAGTGCTTGGCTGCGTTTGTATGATCTGCAAAAGCAAGGGGGATGTAGCGTGGCCGAAAGTCTCGGTGGCCAGTTAATCGCCAGTGATACTACCCATCCCAAACATCGTCAGCTGCTTAATGTCGTGGAAGAAATGGCCATCGCCGCCGGTATTGCGGTACCACAAGTGTATTTGTTAGCTGATGAACAAGGGATTAATGCCTTTGCCGCCGGAATGAGTATTGACGATGCAGTGATTGGCATTACTCAAGGTGCGTTGGATAATTTCAATCGTGACGAATTGCAAGGGGTTATTGCCCATGAGTTTAGTCATATTCTCAATGGGGACATGCGCCTTAATACCCGATTGATTGGTTTACTGTTTGGTATTACCTGTGTTGCCTATTTTGGTCATCTCATCGTCGATAGTTTATCTCGCTCACGGCGGCGGACGATCCGACGCTCTTCTGATTCAGACAAAGGTGTCGCAGCGCTATTTGCGATTGGTGTCGTGTGCATTGTCTTCGGTTGGATTGGCACGCTATTTGGTTCGATGATTAAAGCGGCGATCTCTCGGCAACGCGAGTTCCTAGCTGATGCCAGTGCGGTACAATTTACTCGTAATGATCAAGGCATCGCTGGCGCACTAAAAAAAATTGCTGGTTATTCACCAGGATCGACATTGTCCGCCAAAGCCAGCGACGAAATAAGCCATATGATGTTTGGTCAAAGCCGCCGACGTGGTCTTGCAGCGCTGTTCGCCACTCATCCACCTTTAGAAGAACGCATCCGCAGAATTGAACCGTATTGGGATGGCAGTGTACAAAGCATCAACGAGCATCAAACCCGCTCGTTTGCTGATTCATCAGTCAGCGGCTTTGCAGCAAGTGCAAGCTCGGCACCCGCCGCCTCTAGCACAATATCAACATCTGCTGAACTCTGCGCTAGCGGGCAAGCGCTGATTAGTCAGTTACCACAACCATTAATCGCGATGGCACGAGAACCATACAGTGCTCGCTTTGTTGCTTTTGCTCTGATTTTTGATGGCAGTGAAGCGCAACGTCATATCATCAAACAGCATATTCCGATGGTATCCCAAGCCACTATTCTACCTTGGCTGGATTATGCCATTCCAACCCATCTTCGCTTGCCTTTACTGGAATTAAGTATCCCAGCACTTAAATCACTCAGTGAAGGGCAAAGACATCGTTTGTGTGAAGTGTTACGTGAACTGTCACTCACTGATCATCACTATTCGTTGGCCGAATGGTGTGTGATTAATCTCCTAGAGAAACAATTACTACCGACACTTGGTCATACGCGTCAAAACAAATCGCTGCAACAACTGACCTCTAGCGTCTATTGGTTACTGCGTGAACTGGCTTGGGTTTGTCATGATGAGCAACAAGGTGAACAAATCGCTTTTGACAATGCGCTGCGCCATCTGAGTTTGCCAGTGATCCCCCTTGAACCTGCAGAGAATAATTGGCCATTAAGCCGTACCGCATTGGAATTATTACTGCAGTTAAAAGAGCGAGAGCGAGCGCAAGTCGTCAAAGCTTGTCGATTGGCGATTGAATCAAACGGTAAGGTTACCGTTGCTGAAGGTGAATTGTATCGAGTGATTGCCTGCTTTTTAGAGGTCCCCGAGCCGCCATTGAGCCTCTCAGTAGAGGGTAATTTGCATTCCCACTCAACCATTGTCTGATTTATGCCATATTGGTTGAGTGACGAATTAAGTTTTATAACCACTTAATTAAACTTTCTATCACAATCAACCTATCGTTTACTCTGAGTCAAGAGCTACATAATCGCTAGTCCGTACTTGGACACGACTTTGTCACGCTCCCCAGCACACCTCAACAATAATCGAGGGTTATTAGGTCATCTTGTTGTTATCCACTGAATAACCATCAAATTTCATCCGAACTCTTAATATCAAGCATTGGTATCTTAAGTACGCAAAATATTCACCGTGGTCATACCAGATAAATTTTTGTTTACTATTTGCACGATTTCCAATATGGTACCGGTCCCACCGAAGGTGTGGGAATTTATTGAGGTCTCTATGAAGCACAACATTTTATCAGCGGTAATAGGAACATTACTGCTTTCATCTTCTCCTTTGATGGCTTCTGGAACGGATTCTGATATCACCGCACGCATTATTGGCGGCGAAAAAGCACAATCCAATGATTGGCCGTATATGGCCGCGTTGACTCAAATTAATAAAAACACCGCATTTTGCGGCGGTAGTTTGATCTCAGAGCGCTACGTACTCACGGCTGCTCATTGCGTTGTCGGTAAAGCCCTTAGTGATTTTGAAGTACTTCTCAACGCTTATGATATGGATCAGTTGTCCTCAGCGACACGCGTAAAGGTAAAACAAATTTACCTTCACGCTGATTATCAAAAAAATAGTAACTCTTCACCACACGATATTGCCGTATTGGAACTGATCAAACCTGTCACTATTGAAACGGCAGAATTAGACGATAAAGCTGATGTCGATAGCCTGATATACGGTTCTGATATGACGACTATCGGCTTTGGCTACCGTCAATATAATGGTAAACAAGGCTATGATAGACCAACGGTTCTACATCAAGTCACTTTGCCATTTGTACCTATGGCGCAATGCAAGCAGGCACACTCGAGCTTTGAAAAGTTAGGGGACGGCGTGTTTTGTGCTGGCGAAACAGGCAAAGATACCTGTCAGGGTGATAGTGGCGGCCCGATTTTCTCTAATGAGAATAGCGGCAAAAAACTGGCGGGCATCGTCAGTTGGGGCGTAGAATGTGGCGTCAATCCTGGTGTTTATACCAAAGTCAGTCATTATCACCACTGGATACAAGATCACATCAAGGGTCTCTCCTATCGTCAACACAAAGATTTGGGCATTGTTCGAATAGGTACTGATTCTCAAGCGTTTACCTTTACCAACCAGTCTAATAATGATATTGAGCTAAAAAACCCTAAGGTTCTAGTCGATGGAAGAAATGGGCTTGGCGATATCTCGATCAATAACTGCCCAGAAAGCTTAGCCGCTGGTGCAAAATGCAGTATCATTGCAAATTATACGCTTCTTACCCATCGCCAAGGTCGAGTTGTGTTGGAGCTAGAATCCAGCTCTTTTGCTGAAGGCAAAATATCCGCTTGGCTCGACTATGATGCCTTACAAGATGCTGGACAAGAAGTAGCTAATTATCTTCGTGCTCTACCTGAGCATAAGGCTCATACCAATTCTCATAAATGGTTGGTGGATGGCAATTATTTAAGAAGTAAAAACGGCCTTAGTAAAAATCAAAATTCTGAGTTAGTGCTTGAAAATCTTCCGCGTGGAGAGCTGAGCTTCATCTATTCAATTAACTCTGATGATAAATTAGACTCTTTAACTATTTATGTTAATGGTGAGAAAGAAGAGGCCGTCTATGATCATGCTACTGGTTATCTGAAGCTTAAATTGTACAAACCACATAATATCGTGCGTTTTGATTATAATCGCTGGCCATACAGTAGCGGATACGATAGCTACGTAAAATTGTCTGATATTAAACACCAAAAACTTACCAGCGATCTGATCAATGAAATTCTAATAGAGCAAGCCAAAAATAGTGGCGGCGGCGGCGGCGGTAGTATTGGATTTGGCGCGGGGCTAGGATTATTAGCTCTGATGTGGATGCGTCGTTCACGTCAGCAATAGCAGTTATTAATACTGTCAAAATCAATCAGCAACCCAAGCTATCTCGGTATCGCTTGGGTTGTTTTTTTGAACTATACAAAATCGATGGTCAATAATAAACGCCGTTCGTTTGGGACATATGCTGGTGAACGGTGAACTAACCCGTTGTTTTCATTCCCCTCCCAGCCACTGCCTTTTAGCAATGCGACATCACCAGTGACCATTTGATGGATAATACTCTCTTTAGCGAATAAACCCGAGCAATCATCCGCTTGACCCAGACTTCCGGCACCCAGTTTCGTTCGATCGAGCCCTTGGCTACCCAGCCACTGCGTGGCAGAACCAGCATAAGTGGTCACCAGTCGGCATGGAACATGATCGACATGAAATTTAGGACACATCGGTTTATCGAGTATCGTTAGCCGCACCCCGACTTCTTGCACATCAAACAAACAACAAAACATGTCGACAATCATTGCGATATCTTCACTCAATATGTCTGCGCAAACATAATCAGCAAGTTTCTCGCGTAAGTATTCAGCCACATTCAATGGCGTGACTCGTAATACTAAAGCCAGTGATGGGGCTTGCTGTAACAACGTTTCGATCGTTAGTTGTAACTCTGCTGACAACCTACGTTGCCATATCGCAATGTTATGCTCAGGTTGATAGATATCGGTTAAAATGCTCGGCAGAGAACCTATCGGCAGGGCCTCTGCCTTTTCAATAGGAACCAATTTAGACGCTATTTTATCGCTCATGCTTCGTCCTCCCATCCTACAAATGGGTCTGGCAACGTCTGCCAAAACGTTTCTCCAGCGAACACCGCCTCTTCACTTAACAAACACTCATCCAGTGCCTTAGTCATCGCGACTTTATCTAGCCCCTGACCGATAAACACCAACTCCTGACGCCTATCGCCAAAGGGCTCTAACCAATGTTCTTCAATCGCTGCTAAATCATCTTCATTCGTTGGCCATTGCTCTTGAGGGATAGCTTTCCAAAATAGGCCAGCAAAACCATAGTCTGCAATACCCCCAGCTTGATTCCATTGCCCGACGAGATCTGGGCGTGACGCTAACCAAAAGTGACCTTTTGACCGGAGCAATTTGCCAAAATCGCTGGTGTTGTGTAAAAAATGATACAATTTTTCAGGATGAAAAGGGCGACGAGCCTGATAACTAAAACTACTGATCCCATACTCTTCTGTTTCTGGGATATGCTCGCCTCTGAGTTCTTTTAACCAACCTGGAGCCTGTTGTGCACGTTCAAAGTTAAATAACCCAGTATCTAATACCTCGGCGATATCAACTTGCCCATTTTGGATAGCGATAATGCGAGCATGGGTATTTAAGACCTTTAAAATTGAGGTTAAATGTTCGAGATCCGTTTGAGAAACAAGATCCACCTTACTGATCAAAATAACATCAGCAAACTCAACTTGCTCAATCAATAAATCTGTCACACTGCGTTCATCTTCGTCATCGAGGTGTTCGCCACGCTCTTGTAATGACTCAGCCGCGTGGTAATCACGTAAAAAATTCACCGCATCAACCACAGTAACCATAGTGTCTAAAATCGCAACATCGGAAAGTGAAACCCCCTCCCCATCAGCAAAAGTGAACGTCTCCGCAACCGGTAGTGGCTCAGAAATCCCTGTTGATTCAATCACCAGATTATCGAAACGCCCCTCCTTCGCCAATTGATTGACCGTAATCAACAGATCTTCACGTAGGGTGCAACAAATACAGCCATTACTCATTTCCACCAGCGTTTCTTCTTGATGATTGAGCGACACTTCGCTTTTTACAGTAGCTGAATCAATATTAATTTCACTCATATCGTTGACGATCACCGCAACTTTCTTGCCTTGACGATTATTCAAAATATGGCTGAGCACGGTGGTTTTTCCTGCGCCAAGAAAACCAGACAGGACCGTGACTGCAAGTTTTTTCTGGTTCATAGCAGTGACTCCAAACTGAATATGAATTCGAATCAGTAACCAGAATGAACATAAGTGCACGGCAACTGATCAATTTCGTTTTTGAACTTGATAAACGGTGACTTAGTGCGGTTTAGATTGATACCACCACCAAGCAAAATCAAATGTTATAACATAACAATAAGATTGCCAATCTTTGGTTGGAAATAAAAAATCGGTGATTAATGTGGCGAAGAAGTGTCAGTGTTCATTCAAGTTAGAATATTTGCAGGAAAAGAATAGCGTTTATGGCGGGAGGTTAAGCAGTGATAAAAGAAAAACCCTGTACAAAAAAGAACCTATTCCATTTTGTACAGGGTTCTTGACCCTTATGTTTCGCTTGTCGTTTAAAACTACCTTTGCCTTTTTGCGCCTTAACCACTCGAGTACGAAATAACGAACTGGTGACCACGGCTTTCAGCGCATTATCTTTGATCACCCCTCGGCCATGATCTAACGCTATTTCCTGCGTATGCTCCGCTTTTGACTGCGGAGGAAACGGTTTTTTCTTCACAATAACACCTCGTTTAAATTGAATCCTTTTATCATCCACCGTTTAAGCAACATCTATACTCAAACGACTTGAAACCATAGACCGACCGTCAGTTGATAAGTTCCCAATCACATGAATAAACCCTATGATTGGGATCAACGAACACAATCAAGGCCGCCACAGCTTGCAACGGAAAGAGTATAATCCATCAAAAGAATGCTTGCCAATACCCGCACCTGGCAGATGACTTAAATGACGACAATCAGGTACGTTTACTCGTATAATAAAAGTGATTAAGACCAGTAAAACGTGTAGATTCAAGTAATTAAAATCTCGAAGCTCAGCGCTTTTTCTGTTGGTAGTAGCAAAGGGAAATACAATGGCTGAACGCATTGAAAGCCTAGATTTTATCCGAGGGGTTGCCGTTCTCGGTATACTGTTTATGAACATCATGGCGATGGCAACCCCTATTGAGGCCTATTACAGCCCATTTTGGCGCGAAGGCTTATCAACATGGGAAGTGCCTGTGTATCACCTACAAAGCCTGTTGTTTGAGAGCCGCTTTATGTCGATCTTCAGCCTGCTGTTTGGTGTGGGATTGTATATTCAGTATCAAAGTGCGCTAGCAAAAAACCTTCCAGCACGGGCTAGATTATCATCACGGCTACGTTGGTTATTATTGTTTGGCCTTTTGCATGGTTTTTTACTTTTTGAAGGCGATATTTTAACGCTATACGCCTGCTGTGGATTTTTACTGATACGCTTACTCGATCTCAGCAGCAAAAAGCAATGCGTTCTGGCATTCGTACTGATGGGTTTAAGCCAACTGGTGATGCTGGGTTTCGTTGCCCTACTGATGTATCACGACATCCCAATTTTCACCGCAGAGCTACCCTTGAGTGGAACAGACCTCACGACACTGCAACAAACATGGACCAGTTACCCAGACCGATTATTGGCACAAACCATCAACTTTGCACAATTCTTACTCTTTATTCCATTAACCGTGCTTTGGTATAACACCGGCTTAATGCTGATCGGTATTTTGCTGTACAAAAACGGTTTCTTTCAACAAAGTTGCTGGCTACCTTGGGGACTTGGTTGCTTACTACTCGGATTAATTTCAGGATGGGGTGTACAGCAGCTACGGATAACATTCTGGCTGAGCTTAGACGTTGGCTTCTCGACGATACTTTTGATGATGTTGACGGGGTTGCTGTCAGCGATTGGTTACTGCTCACTACTGATGTTATTCGCCAACCATCACCATGTGTTGGTTCGCTTATTGAAGCAAGTGGGCAGAATGGCATTTACGCTCTATATATTACAAAGCGTCATGGTTTATCTGATCTTTGTTTGGCTTGCTCCGCAGTTATGGGGGCAACTTGGTAGGCCAGAGCTGATGGCCTTAGTCATTGTATTAACCGTCTTTCAAGTGTGGTTTGCTGATTTCTGGCAACGTCACTATGGGCAAGGGCCGTTGGAAAGAGGCTGGCGATATTTAGCTTATCGAGGGTTTGATCACTAAAAAGTCTGTCATTGCTCAAACTTCGTCGTATTAAGATCAAGATACGGTTCATCATTTAAGGTATGACATTGGCCAAAACCAAAATACAAATGAGAATCAATTGCAATTTTAGTGCTGTTTCTTTAAGCTGACGGTACTGTTATCATCTCAGACTCCAAATCCATGACCGAGCACGTTTTCTTTCAAGAACTCTTTGAAAAATCGAGTAAAGTAACCCCTTATCTTAACGGTAGATTTTCATCGAACTCAGATCAACAAGAGCCGATAATTCAGTGGGATCACCTTAGCTCAGCGCATATTCAAACTCTCTATTGGAATCTGCAAGCCGCTCATCCTGAAGCAGGATCCGCCTACTGGCTAACGCGTACTTGGACACTACTGTGCTGGCAGCCGGTCTATGTCGCTTTTGTCGCGATTTATGCTTGTCGAGGTTTACCGCAGTTATCTTCTATCGCCCAGAACGTTCAGCCTAATTTTGTCAGTGGTTTTCACTTCAACTCATTGAAATACCAGCAAGGTGAGCAAAAAGATCTTATTGCTCAGGCAGGCAAAGAGTTGAGTGAACTGTTCGAATATTTTCGCCACGAGATGGAAACATGGACTCGTATCCGTCCAGGCTTCACCCAGCATCTTTTTGCTGACAGTGTGTTGAACTGCTTGACCCAATTTCAGGAGTTCTACCCGGATCTTTCTAGGACGGAATTATTAGCACAAGCTCATCTCTGGTTAGAAGCCTGTAACTTACCAAAAACGTTAATACACTCTTTAAGCTACAACGCTGACACTCAGGCTGTCTCACACGTTCGAACCAGTTGTTGTTTGGTGTATAAATGCCAAGGGCGCAAACTTTGTCAGAACTGCCCAAGACATCCTGATAATAAGACTAAGAGCGCCCTTCAGCATGAACTGACTTAGATGAGGTCGAGGCAAAAGCCGTCCACATAATCAATAATGCAAAAAGAACACACAGGTAAATTGGGTAATGTGGTGAAAGAGTTGCACTAAAAGCTAACAAAGAAGCTAAACCATAGCCGATGGTATGTGACATAGAGATATAACCCGCGACAGCTCCGGGTGCATCCGAATATTGGGCCGTCGCGGCGGTAGTATAAGCAGGCACAAGCAACGCAGCACCACATGCAATAAACACCATAGCCAGAGGTAATACCCAGACTTGAGTGACTAAAAATAAGGCGAAGCCCACCACCACCAACCCAGCCCCTAAACGGTACATATGCTCTGGTGAGAGTTTCTTTTTCTTAATAACCATCACTTGAGTTACAAAAGTACATGCTGCGCTGATAGTAAGCAGCAACCCAATCGCGTCACTAATTTGGCTCGTCGGCCATTTCGTCACTGCACTGAGCAATGGAGAGAAACTGTATTGCAGCAAAGAAATCGCGCTACATAACAGCAATCCACTGGCGAGAAAACGCCACAATCGACGACTAGGAAACCAAGGCAATGATGCAGGCAATCGATTATCAGTTGACAACATCGACGGTGTGGGTAGAAAACAGGTACCTAGAAGCGCAACCATCGGTAATAAAACCATGATTAAGAAAGGTGCAAACGGCGACGCTTTTAGGGCGAGCAGTGAAATAACCGGACCAAGCAAGCGTCCCACACTCAAGCCAATGCTGACGGATGTTATCGCTTGCAAACGATGCTGCTCACCACACAATAATATCGCCCAATGCTGACTAGCAGGCACCATACCCGATACCGTACAGCCATAAATAATCCGCGCTACCGCAAGTCCAATCAAACATAACATAAAAATGGAAGCGGACTCTCGACTGGCCATGGCAAACAGAGCCAACAAGAAAAAGCTCACTGCCATACCAACGAGAGCCTGAATCACCACATGTTTAGGGCCATGTTTATCACTAACCCGCCCCCAAAATGGCGCAGAAGGCAAAAATAAAAAGCTGCCGAGAGCGATCAAAATAGACCAAGTGGGAAGATCAAACGCCGATTGCTCGACCAAAAAAGGCAGTGAAACCAAAAGCCCATTTTGGCCAATTCCCATTAATGCTGCCGACAAGCCAATCACACTCAATTGGTAAGACTGTTTTTTTAAAAGAAACATAGTGATAGCCGCTATTGTTGAGCTATGTTAAACCATCAATATCACGGCCTAACAATACGAAAAATGACAATAAAAACAATTATCATTTATATTCCATCATGTTAACATAACCTACTGGTAACCAATAAATCAATTTTCCATTACATTATGTTCCGACTTGTCGACGCCACATTTAACATTGATGAGAAGCTTATTCTCTCATCCACAAATCTGACCTTCGAGCCTGGTAAAATCACGACTCTGCTCGGTCATAACGGCTGCGGAAAATCTACCCTTATTAAATTGCTCAGTAGACAAAATAAACCGTCTTCAGGCCAGGTATTCTATGGTGATCAGCCCGCCTATACCCTGAATAATATCGAGTTTGCCCACCAAGTCGCTTATTTACCCCAACATCCACCGATGACGGCTGGGGTTACGGTGCGCGAGTTAGTTTGTTTTGGCCGCTACCCATGGAAAGGAGCTTTGGGACGTTATGATGCGCAAGATTACACTATTGTGGATGAAGCCATTGCCAAAGTAGGCTTAAGTGGATTTTCAGATAACTTTGTAGCAACCCTATCTGGAGGGGAAAGACAGCGGGCTTGGGTTGCTATGTTACTCGCTCAACAAAGTCAAACTCTGTTGCTCGATGAGCCAACCTCAGCCCTTGATGTGGCCCATCAACACGAACTGTTGACACTGCTCCGTGAACTCAACCAAAGCTTAGCACTGACAGTCATCATGGTGCTTCATGATGTAAACATGGCCGCTAAGTTCAGTGACCATCTCATCGCCCTACATTCCGGTCGAGTCATCGCGCACGGCACGCCAGAACAACTGATGAATCGCGAAACGTTACTGCAAATCTATGGCATGGAGCTAGCTATTTTTACTCACCCTCGCACTGGTCAAATGATTAGCTACATCCCTTAAATCAAAACAAAAGGATTCTGTTGTGAAGACGTTTATCACTCTGCTGCTTTCTCTATTAGTATTTCATACACACGCCTTAGAAATTCAACATGAAATGGGCAGCGCCTTCTTTACCAGTCCACCAAAGAAAGTCATCGTGCTTGACTGGGCATTAGCTGAAACGGTGCTGAGCTTAGGAGTGGAGCTACAAGGTGTGGCCGATCTTAAAGGTTATCAAGAATGGGTGGTTGAACCGGCACCGAATGCGAACGCCGTCGATGTCGGTTCAAGACGCGAGCCGAATATCGAGTTGCTGAGTGAACTCAAACCCGATGTAATTCTGATAAGTCAGCAGATGGCACCCGCTTATGAATTACTCAATAAAATTGCACCTGTGGTAGTATTTACTCTCTATAATGAAAAAAAACAGCCACTTAACGCAGCGGAATCCACCACTCGATTTTTAGGTCAATTGTTTGGAAAAACACAACAAGCAGAGCAAGTGATTACGGAAACTCAAGCCAAGCTAATAGCCAATGGTGAAAAAATTCGCTCACAATCTCAGGTGAATAAAAGCCTGCTCTTTGTACGTTTTATTAACGATAAGACATTGCGCATTCATGGGCAGGGTTCACTGGCCCAAGCCACCATTTCTGCCATGGGGCTTAAGAATAGTTGGCAAGAGCAGACCAATATATGGGGCTTTACCACTACGGGCTTAGAAAAACTTGCCGAATATCAACAAAGCCGCGTGATGCTGTTTGGTCCACTAAAACCACAAGATCGCCGAGTACTACAAACCTCTCCACTCTGGCAGGTCATGGCATTTACACGTCAAGACGCTGTCTACGAACTTCCTCCGGTCTGGACCTTTGGTGGCCTAATTGCTGCGCAGCGTTTTAGTGACCACATTACTGAGCGGTTGATCGTGCAATGATCCCGACCATAAGTCTTCCCCAGTCCAACAAAATAAAATTATCGATGACCACTTTGCTCTTGGTGGCATTATTTTGTTTTATTGTCGCATTATTACAAGCGACAGCACCCTATTCGCAAGGCATTACGCTGATCTGGAATACGGTGTGGCACTTTGACTCAAACAATTATCAACATGTCATTACCCATTTGACCTATCTGCCACGGCTTTGTGTCGCTCTGATCTGTGGGTTTGCCCTCGCTATAGCAGGTTGTGTAATGCAATTTGTTCTACGCAATCCCATCGCATCACCAACCACACTCGGCGTCGCGACTGGGGCAGAGCTCGGTATAGTTTTAAGCCTGTTGCTGCTGCCAACTGGATTGGCCATCCCTAATTTCATACCTGCCTTTTTAGGTGGCTGCTTAGCCACAACACTGGTTTTTTTGCTCAGTGCTAGTCGTGGTTTTGCTCCACTGCACATGATCTTAGCCGGCATGGTGGTCAGCCTTTTCTTTGGCTCACTCAATATCATGCTAATCATGCTGCATGAGCAGAAGCTGACCAGTATTTTTGTTTGGGGAGCGGGGGCACTTAACCAAAATGGCTGGAGCAGTACAACATTGCTATTGCCTTTAATTGCGCTACCAACATTACTCTTACTTATGCTGCAACGCCCACTGTCCGCACTGCAATTTGGCGATGGTATAGCGTCGTCTTTGGGCGTCAATATCAAACAGATGAAACTTATCTGTCTTGGGCTGGCAATATTCATTACTGCCGCTGTGGTCAGCGAAGTCGGCTTGATCGGCTTTATTGGCATCGTCGCTCCTGCCATCGCACGATTACTCGGGATACGACAGCTCACCCCCCAATTACTGAGTAGTGGCATGATTGGCGCACTCATGCTGTTGATTGTCGATTTAGCTATTCAACCTTTCTCTGGTGTCGGGGGGGAACTGCTGCCAGCAGGTGCAATGACGGCCTTACTGGGAGCACCGTTCCTATTGTGGTTACTACAACGTACTCAGCTACCTTCCGAACTTCGGGCTCGTGAAGAGCCGATTGAGCACTATCGAAAAGTCAGCTGCGTGCGGATTTTCGTTATTCTGCTAAGTCTACTGAGTACAATAACCTTATGCGGGTTAGTGTTTGGGCAAGGGCAAGCGGGGTGGAGTCTAACTCTCAATCCAATACTGCTAGAACTTCGTGCTCCTCGTGTACTCACCGCACTTCTTGCCGGTATAGGGCTGGGGCTGGCTGGTACCCTCATCCAACGTCTCTCCAATAACCCGATGGCAAGCCCAGAAGTACTCGGACTTAGCTCCGGAGCGGCACTCGCGATAGTGATCGGTAGTACCTTTGGGACCGCGATGGAACGCGATGAACAGATGCTATTAGGAACCGTCGGTGCACTCACCGTTACCGCTTTGATTTGGCTCCTCGGGCGCAAACACAATTTTTCGCCAAGCCAAACCCTACTAACGGGAATAGCCTTGAGCGCGGGGTTAGATGCCCTACTGCGTGTAGTGATGAGTTCAGGCCATGACAACGCCACAGCACTGCTGACTTGGCTTTCGGGTTCTACCTATTTAGTCGCCACTTCCGATATCTATTTATTAGCAGTGGGTGTTGGGCTAGTAGCTATAGTGGCATTGTTGCTCGAACGATGGATCGCGATCATCGAGTTGGGCGAAGTCACCGCTCGCAACCTTGGCATGAACGCGACTCGAGTTCGCTTGGTCTTACTGTTGCTTGTGGCTGCTCTAACCACACTCTGTACGATAGTGATTGGTCCTTTGAGTTTTATCGGCTTACTGGCACCCCATATGGCACGGAGCCTGCACCAATACCAACCGCGTTCGCAAATGCTTACCGCCGCTTTACTCGGTGCAATAGTCATGGTACTGGCGGATTGGGTTGGGCGTAACCTCTGGTTTCCTTGGCAATTCCCAGCTGGCCTGCTCGCTTCTCTTATTGGTGGTGGTTATTTCCTATATCTAATGAGACGTTAGCCGTACGTGATACTTAAAGAGGCTAACCCGTTAGCCCCCCTCACATTAACATCTGCACAACAAATAAACTCATTGGTTTAATTGTTTAATCATTTTTATTG